>JBHLOD010000046.1:0-4731 GCA_048940825.1 Promethearchaeota archaeon
GCCAAAACGCTTGCGACATCAGATAGGTCCATTGCTACAGCCAATAATTCAGTGTAGTAGTAGACTGGTAGCTTGAAGTCTGTGCCAAACGTTCTATTCACAATCTTTTGTCCTCCCTCAAAGGAGATGAAGCAAGTCGGACAGAAGACTACTGCAGCATCTGGCTTCACCATCATCATGCTAGTAAGCTTCTCCTTCAGTATTGCGAAGGATGTTTCAGAAGCTTGACCCCGTACACCTGCTCCACAACACATAGTCTTGTCCATGTACTCTAGAGCTTCCATCCCAAGACTCTCTACTAAACTGTCAAGCTTGACAGGAGCTTCGGCACAGTCAACTCTGAGAACCTCTTCCGGCCTCAAGAGATGACATCCCGAGTGTGTGACCACTCGCATGGGGACTTGCCTTACAACCTTCTTCTCAATCTCCTCCACCCCTATCCTGTCGTGGAGCAGCTGATGGAGATGAATGATCGAGGATGTACCCTTGTACTCCATCCCGATGTCAGAGAGTTTCTGGTTGACTAGCTCACCCTTGGAAGGCTCTTTGTCAATCTCATGTTTTGCCATGGACAGGGATTCGTGACAGCCCGCACAAGCTGTCAGGATATCTAGCTCTTTCTCCTCCGCTAATGCGATGTTTCTGGCTGCAAATACAAGCCAGGTTTCATCAGAGAATGAGCGGACTCCGTTGGGCTCGGGACAACATGTGAATGGCAAATCAACGAGCTCAATACCAAGAGGAGAAGCAACCATTCTTATTGACTTCTCAGCAAAAGGCAGACGATAAGCCATCGTACATCCTGGGAAGAAGGCGAACCTCATTATGCCGACTCCTCCTTTGCCAGGTTCTTCTCAAGAATCTCCATTGCCCCTGTCGCCCTGAACAGTCTCTCGATGTGTTTGGGGTCTGGTTTGGGAAGCTCAGGCAATCCCAGCTGACTTCGCTTCCTGTCGAAGCCCGTGGAACCGGGAGCTATTCTTCCAGTCGTGAAAAGTGATTGCACTGCTTGTACAATGCTCGGGGGCGCTGTTCCCTCCGCGGCAGAAATGTTCTTCAGCTCGACAAGAATATTCGCCAGAGAAATACCCATCGGACATCTCTGATCACACATGAGGCAATAGGCGCACAGCCACTCGTTCCCTTGTTCAGGGACCTCGCCTTTGGAAACTATGGAGTCGACAGCGAGTCGTGGATTCACGTCTGGTGCTACACGAAAGACCGGGCACGAAGAGGCACATATGCCGCACTGAAAGCATGGTCTTGCAGCCTCCCTAAGTTCGTCAATGCGTGTCTTCTCAGTCTGACCTGTCACTATTGTCACCTATTTCTTTGACTGCTTCTTCTTCGGCTTTGCCTTCGCTACTGCTTTGACTTTCGTCGACTTCTTCGATGCCGGTTTCTTCTTCTTCTTCTTTGGTTTTGCAGCAGCTAATGAGGCCTCTCTGTTCTTCTCAGCGACCTCCGACATCCCCATCATAATCCCTTGCCATTTCTTGCCTTCGCCAGCTGATACCCACTCCACCCTGAATCTCTCATCATCTATCTCCTTCCGCTTCATCCAGCGTCGAATTCGTGGTTCACGTTTCGCCATCCAATGATTGCCGGTCTGGAAATGGCAGTCCGCTGGCAAGTGGCAGCCAGAGTAGAGTACCGCACCGGCTCCTAGTTCAAACGCCTTCTGTGCGAACTTAACATGAAAACGTCCAGAGCACATTGATCTGATGACTCTTGCGTGGGTTGGATACTGCATTCTGGAAACGCCTGCCAAATCTGAACCTCTGTAAGAACAGAAGGCACATGCAAACGCCACAATCTTCCCTGCAGCATCGTCCTTCAATGCCATCTCTATCTGGGCCTCTATCTGCTCATCCGTGAAATTAGGCATGTAGATTGCGCTCTGAGGACAGTCTCCCGCACAAGTTCCGCATGCCTGACAAAGAGCCCCCATCACCGTATGCTTTCCAGTCCCATCCACGACTATTGCTCCATACGGGCACCTCTCCACACAGGTGCCACAACGGTTGCACTTCTCCTGCATTATCTTGGCGCTCAGTGCCTCGATTGGATATCGCCCTTTTTGAAGAATGATTGCAGCGCGGCCTGCCGCTGCACTCGCTTGGATGACAGAGTCGCGGATGTCCTTTGGTGACTCTGCACCACCACAGATGAAGACTCCCGCCGAGCTTGTGTCCACGGGCCGCAGCTTTGGATGCGACTCGATATAGAACGAGTCCGCAGTGCATGAGATTGGCAACGGAAAGTCGCCTGCTGTTCCCTCTGCCCCCATCGAGAGGATGACCATATCATAGTCTTTCATGATTAGCTGATTATGAGTTGTGTCCTCGACACTCACCCGGAGATTCTTTGTATCCGGATACTGCTGTATCTCTCCGACTCGGCCCCGCACAAAGTTGACGCCTTCTTCTCGTGCTTTGAGGTATTGATCTTCGAAGTACTTCCCGTGCATCCGAAGGTCCTGATAGTAGATAGTGACTTCGGTGTCTGGGTAGTGCTCCTTCACCAAGAGCGCACACTTCACTGATTCTGCGCAGCAGTAATTGGAGCAACCGGTTCTAGTACTCAAATGTCTAGAGCCCACACATTGAGCAATCGCAATCGATTTCGGTTTGGTGAGATCAGAAGGTTTCACAAGGTGGCCCTCAGTAGGCCCAGCGGCGTTGATGAGTCTCTCAAACTCAAGCGAAGTTATGACGTTTGGATATCTGCCCCAACCAAGACGCGGTATTTTGTTTGGATCTGCTGGTGAGAATCCAGTCGCAAGGATGATGACCCCAACATCAAACTCGATAATCCTATCCTTGTCTGAGGGAACAATCGCCTCTTGTTCGCATTTGTCAATACACTTCCCACATCGAATGAGATCCATTCCGAGACATGCGTCAGTGTCGATGTAGTAGGAAGAGGGGACTGCCTGAGGGAAGGGAATACTGATGGCTTTGTTCCATGTGAGATTCTGATCTGTACGACTTGGAACATCCACAGGACACACTTCAACGCAGTCTCCGCACGAAGTACATTTCTCAATGTCAACATAGCGAGCTCTCTGTTTGACTCGGACATTGAAGTTGCCCACGTAGCCAGATATCTCATCGACTTCAGCCATCGTTATCAGATTGATATTGGGGTGCCTTGCGACATCGACCATCTTTGGGCCTAGAATGCAGATTGAGCAGTCATTCTGCGGGAATACCTTATCAAGGATGGCCATGATTCCACCTATTGTTGGCTGGCGTTCTATCAGATGGACCTTGAAACCTGCCTCCGCCAAATCAAGAGCGGCTTGCATTCCGGCTACACCAGCCCCGACAACCATTGCTGCCTGAGTCACAGGGACGTCCAGCTCAGGTTGAGCATCCAAAGTCATGGCCTTTGCCACAGACATCGCCACAAGCTCCTTCGCCTTCACCGTGGCCAACTCAGGTTCGTGTGCGTGAACCCAAGATACGTGCTCTCGGATGTTGGCCATGACACAAAGGTATGGATTCAGACCCGCGGCCTTGACAGTCTTCCTAAAAGTGTCTTCATGCATCGCAGGCGAGCAAGATGCGACGACAACTCTGTTCAGGTTGTGTTCCTTGATTGCTTCCTTGATTTCTTTCTGTCCCGGGTCTGCACATGTGTATCTGTTCGTCTGAACGAAAACCACCCCTGGAAGATTCTTTGAGTACTCGGCGACCGCTTCAATATCAACAACTGCGCCGATGTTCTTCCCGCACATACACGGGAACACTCCAATTCGAACCTCCTCAGTTCCTGAAACAACATCAGGCTCACCGACTTCCACACCTTCGCCTTCTGTATGGTCACTTGTGGTCATCCAGTTCCATTCCCCAAACAAGGGCTATCATCCTCACTCTGTCCCATGAGGATTTCGTGGAGTTCGAACAGAATGTGTAATAAGCATTAAGGAACGCCGTGGCAAATCTCGTTACGACATTCAACATCGTTTGACGCCATCTTCTATTTCTCTCTTTGTGATAGAAGAATCCAACGTCCATGAGGCACGTTCCGATCCAAACTCGATTGTCGCATTCTCCAGGGAGCTATGGGTTAGAGTTATATCTCAGCTTCAGTAGGTGCCAAATCATGGTCATAGTCCCGCCTTGGTACTTCCTCGTGATTGGCGCATCTCTCGTCATCATCGTTGTGGGACCGAAAATACTCAGTTTTGATAGGATGGAAACGAGGACTTACAACCTTCTGTTGGGTCTAGCCTACATTTTCACTAGGATTGCACCCTTGGCTGTACTCTACATGACTGGATGGACCGGCTGGTACGATGCGACACACTATTTCTTTCCCCAGGCCAGCAACGTGTTGGCAGGTCAGATTCCATACTTGGATTTTGAGAGTCACTACGGGCCCTACTTCAGTTATCTGATGGCACTCTTTGTGTTGGTATATAATGATCCTCGAGTAATCCCCTTAGCACTGATAGCTTTCGACTTTCTAACACTAGTCGTGTCCAACATGTACGTAAGGAAAGTATTCGATGCCCATGGGCGAAGGCTCTTTCTCTGGGTATACGCGTTCATTCCGACTTTGTGGTTCTTCACTGTACGAGGTAATCAGGACGAAATACTGCTAGCCTTCTTCCTAACTCTATCAGTTCTGCTTGTGACGATGAACCGCGAGGACGCGGCGGGAATCTGCATGGGTCTCGGGTTCCTATTCACCAAGGTATTGATTGCAGTCTTCTACCTACCC
>JBHLOD010000046.1:4831-7812 GCA_048940825.1 Promethearchaeota archaeon
CTTCTATATATGACACTCGCAAAGAAGACTTGGATGTTCTACTTGGAGATATTCGTTGTATTCCTGACAATCACGTTCATTCTGACTGTTAGGGGCGCAGAGCGTAAAAGGAAGCAGATAGCTCTCCTTCTGCTCTACGTAGCGTACATATTCGTCATGAGTATCGTAAGCTACTATTCCACTTTCCTTCTGCAGAATGTCGGCTATCCTGCTACGATTGACCTACTAGTTTCGTTCGCGATCAATGTACTTGGTATTATTCTTGCAGTAGCAGTCATCATGTCAATTCTGTTGGAAGCGAGTACTTCCAAGCCGGAAACCGGTTCCTATACTGGTTCCGTGCTCGAAACCGGAAAGGATAGTCTTGCTCAACTTCACACAAAAAGACCATCTTAGTCACGGGCAAGGCACAATCATTGCACCAAAACCGTAAAAAGCATCGCACCACGCCGAGGTTTCACCCGGTGGAGAATGTCTGCAATGACTGGCAAAGTGTGGAAGTACATCACAGAGAAGCTTGAGAGTGAAGGGGCTTGTCACTTTTCCCTGTTGGACCCGGACCCGCTGAGCGCGAGTAATGAATACATTGTGGGTATCGCTGAATTAGCAGAGAAGGCTGGAACTGACGCAATCATGATTGGAGGTAGCACAATCTTCGGAGGCATCGATGATGCCGTGAAGGCAATAAAAGAGGCTGTGGACGTTCCTACGATTCTCTTTCCGGGCAACATCACTGGAGTGACAGAACATGCGGATGCAATGTTCTTCATGAGCCTTCTCAACAGCTCGAATCCATATTACATAGTCGGAGCTCAGGCGCTCGCCGCGGCGAGGGTGAAGTTCTCCGGAATAGAAACGATCCCGATGGCCTACCTACTCATAGAGCCTGGCAAGTCAGCTGCTTGGGTCGGCGAGGCGAAGTGCTTTCCGCGTGAGAAGCCCAAGCTGGTACTCATGTATGCGCTGGCTGCTGAGTTGCTCGGATTCAAGCTCGTGTACCTTGAGGCGGGTAGTGGCGCCGAAGGCGGAGGTGTGCCTCCAGAGATGATATCAGTGGTTGCTCAGTATTCTGATCTGCCAATCATAGCCGGTGGAGGCTTCAATGATGCTGAATCTGTCGTTCGCGCCGTTGAAGCAGGGGCATCTATCGTGGTCCAAGGCACGTATCTGGAGAAGAATGTTCAGAATGACAAGGGCGCCGGGCTCAAGAAGATAGTGAAGGCGCTTAAAGATGCGGGTTCCAAGAGGGTCTAGCGGACTTGTCGAAAGCAACCTTAAATACTTGAAACTGTTCTTTCACCGAAAGGCCTCGATACGGAGGAATACTGACGGTGTCCTCGAAGACGGAAATGCTCACTGAACTCCTCGAAGACCTGAGTCGAGCGTCTCAAGGTAATGTTCAGGCGAGCGTAATCATCTCGAGGTCCCAAGGACTCCCCATTTGCACTCATTTTCCACCCGACCATGATCCTTCAGTTGTACCTGAGGAAGATGTAATAGCTGGCAGAAGCACGCAGATAGAGTCAGAAACCCAGAAAGTCTTCAAACAACTCAAGCGTGGGGACTTTGTTAGAATGCTAGTTGAAGGCGAGTCAGGCTACGTCATCATTTGTGACGCAGGAGAAGAATCAATCCTAGCAGTCCTAACAACCAAGGGTGCCAATATCGGCTACATGTTCTTCATGATGGCAAGAGTCGCAAGGCGAATTGCTAGCATACTGTGAGTGCATTCATTCCGTCACTCTTTTATCGATACTTATTGCGTGCACTAAATGCGCTTAGACAGGTGAAGGACATGCCTGATGATGAATCCAAGAAGACCGAGGACTCTCAAGAGTCAGACGATGGATGGACAAAGTGGCGGCAGGCCGGAATAGTCGCTCGAGAGGCACTTGAGATTGCCCGACCCATGGTCAAGCCGGGCACCAAGGTGCTAGATATCATCGAAGCGGTGGAGAAACACATTCTCGAGAATGGCTCTGGAATGTCTTTCCCCTGCAATGTTGCGATTAATAACATAGCTGCCCATTACACTTCTCCCTTGGATGATGAAACCGTGATTGAAGAGGGCGACTTAGTGACAGTTGACTGTGGTGCACACGTTGATGGATGCATATCTGATAGCGCGTTCACAATTGCCCTCAACCCTGATCATGAGGCACTTGTGAAGGCATCAGAGGATGCAACGAAGGTCGCCATCCGATTGATGCGGCCCGGGGCGAAGCTGAATACAATTGGAGCATTGATTGAAGACACCATTAGGAGTGCGGGATTCGAGCCCATTAAACAGTTGTCGGGTCATCAGCTAAAGGAGTACGAGCTGCATGGAGAGAAACAGGTTCCGTGTGTGTCAGGCAAGTCCGAGGTTCTAGTTGAGGAGGGTGAGGTTTATGCCATTGAGACCTTCGCGAGCACAGGATCTGGTAACGTCACAGACCTTCCAGATCCACTGATCTACCAGCTCTTGCCAATCAGAGTGCCAGTTCGTTTCAAGGGTACAAAGCGATTCTTGGGCATTGCTCGGAAGAAGTTCAACGAGTTTCCATTTGCGAAGAGATGGATGGCCGAACAACTTCGAAAAGCCGAACTTGAATTAGCAATCAGGGAGCTTCAGAAGAATGGTGCACTTCTTGCTCACCACATCCTCACCGAAGAAGAAGGTGAGTTCGTATCTCAAGCCGAGGACACAGTCATTGTAACAGCGGATGGCGCCGAAAAGACTACGTAGGTAGTAGCCCAAGGTCCCTATCTACGATATGCTGTTCAAGAACTCCCTCTTTGTGGCATTTCATTTAGGCCAGGTGCAATAATGCAATAGTTTCAGAACAATTAAAAGTGTGATTTTGCTTTTGGTTTATGTGGGTCCCGGGAGACTGTCCTCTAAACACTGACTAGGCTGTCGACTTCTGGCAGTATCTTACCGGTCCTTATCGTCAAAGGGAGGAGCAGATTTGGATCATATGCGTGGTGATGCTCCAGAA
>JBHLOD010000047.1:0-7720 GCA_048940825.1 Promethearchaeota archaeon
AACCGAGTACTAGACCCTGAAAGGACGTGTAAAAGACCGTGACGATTGACCGCGAGGGTGCGACATCAGCTATCATTTTGCATTTTACTGAAGGAAAACCTGTTGAGTTTCCGGCCGAGTTTGTGGCGGACATCGGGGAGAAAGCGGCTCTGACAGTTTTGCATCACAAGGACAGGGTCATGAAGATATTCCCGGTTTCCAGCGATGACATCTACCTGCTTCGAATCGAGATAAGCGATCTCTCTAGGAACTTCTTGAAGCAGTTGAACTTCGCTTTCAACGACGCCAAGCTGAGTGACATCATCTTCACAACAGGAGTGTGTCTCAGGGGCGAGAAGTGTTACTACGAATGCTACTTTGTACCAGACCAATTGGTCATAACACTCAAGGAACTTGAGGACAGCCTGAAGAAGATACCTGGCGTATCAAGGGTAGTCCTGCGCAAGGTAGACTAGGCACGCGTCGGCGCCACCTGGAAGCAGAGTCGTATCTCTCTGCACTTGACCGGAAATGAGGTTTCCATATTAGACAACAGATTCTGTTGGATTGTCCTGCGTAGATCTATGCGGCAATCTGGACTCTTGGTGTGCACTCGATTCGCTTCTTCTTTGATCTCCAGTACACTGCCCACTTGCCGTTCTCAGTCCTCTTCAGACATGTTTCGCGGTCTTGGGACAGTTCTTTCTGATGAAGAAGAGCGCCTAACACATCGTTGAAGACCCTTTCTAATCTGAACACTTGGCCTTTGACGACTATCCATTTGTCGGCACCTGTTCTCATGGAGATATGTGTTGGTCACACCTTATATTCATGCAACAACAGAGCGTGACGTTTATGTAGTGTGAGAGTGGCCAGAATTGACCAATAGGCAATCAGAGAGGCCTATCTCTGGCCACTAGTTCTCTATAGTTCCTCAAGTTGTCGGGAACATACTCCTTCAGGAACACTTCCAGGATGTAGTCAGGGTTTCGATGGATATTGTAGCCTTCAAAGTATGAGAGGACATTGCGGATATCCCGTTGAAGCAGCTTCTCTACCTTCATCATGTCCGCCCATGGTGTGACCTCGTAGGCCTGTGGAACATCGATAATCCACGGTCTTTCTTGATGCCACAAGATGTTGTACTTGCTAAGATCACCATGAACATAGTGGGCCTTGCTGTACATAAGCAAGTAGTCATCTAGAATCTGGTCGAGGACTCTTTCTGGGTCCTCAAGCTCGACATCCTTGAGCTGAGGTGCAGGCTCCGTGTCTTCCCCTATGAACCTCATTGTGAGGTAGTTGCCAACTCGACCAATCGGAGTAGGTACATGAACACCTGACTTGAAGCAGTTCATTAGGTAATCAAACTCCTTGACTGCGAAATCCTCCATCATACCTAGTATGCAGTATGTCCTCTTGTTCGTCGCAACACCCTCGTATCCCTTCTTCTTCGACATCTTATGGGAAGAATGCCAGAGGCGGTAAGCCTTGAGCACAATAGGATGCCCCTTCCACCGTGCAAGGTAGATTGACGCCTCCTTCCCGGAGTTCATCTGATAGACAAGGTCAGTGACTAGTCCAAATTGGATAGCATCATCTCTGACTGAGTCGAAGGTGAGTTCCTTGATTTCAGACCCTCTCCCGCCGCCTCCACCTTTCAGCGAATCGCGCTTCCGGGTTAGAGCGCCGCCTTTCAGAGGGTTGTATTTCTCGACTCGGCTCAGGCCAGGCACCAGCCAGACATTGAACCCAGCCGATCACGTTTCTTCTTGTTCTTCAACTTCTTTTGCACTCTCGTTGATTGAGCTGGCACGCATCTTTCATTCAAAGCACTTCAGACCAAGATCAGCACACAACCAGCCACTCGCCATGTGATTCGATGAGCACTCCATACTCGATGCGTAGGAAGAATGGCCACCACAAAGAAGCAGCGGATGTCTATTTGACACCCTCAAAGCGGGTGCAGGTGTCCACTGTTAGAAATCTCAAGACCATCATTGGTAGACTGCACCTCCATCCAATCAAACAATTCGGGCTCCTCAGATTAGCTTTATAGGATTTGCGGTCCTCAGAACCAAAACAGTATCTTCGACTATCTTTGAAACGCCAGGCATTGACCCGACGGAAGGATTTATCTGAAAGTCAACTCGCCGTCCTTCGGTTTCCGTCTGAGATTGGTACGGAAGGCAACCAGAGGAATGTAGATGCCTAACCCGATGAATCCGCTCATTGTGCAATCAGATAAGTCAGTCCTGCTGGAGGTAGACAATCCACTATACGAAGAGGCGCGTGACTCACTTGCTAGGTTTGCAGAACTGGTCAAATCTCCAGAGTATGTTCACACATACAGAGTGACTCCTTTGAGCCTATGGAATTCTGCAGCCATGGGGATGTCTGCGAGAGAGGTCGTAGACTCCTTGGAACGATACGCCAAGTATCCGATTCCTGACAATATCAAACGTGAAATTGTCGAATACATGGGAAGGTATGGTCAACTCACTCTGACGAAGGAGGGGCCTGATCTCCTCTTGGAGTGTGAGGAGGAGGACCTAGCCGAACTTATATGGGCGGCCAAGAAGGTCAGGGAATACATCGAAGAACGCGTCGATGAGCTTACGTTTCTAGTAGATCCGGGAAAGAGAGGCTTTCTGAAGCATGCGCTAATTGAGCTCGGACATCCAGTCGAGGATCTTGCGGGGTATGTAGAGGGAGAAGCGCTCCACTTCGAGATGAGAAACGTGACCTTGGAGGGAGTTCCATGGGGCCTGCGCAAGTACCAGAAAGATGCAGCGGACACCTTCCATGCAGGAGGGGGAGTCCGTGGCGGGTCCGGCGTTGTAGTGTTGCCTTGTGGTGCTGGTAAGACGATGGTGGGCATGGGAGCAATGGAGAAGCTCCAGACTTCTACGCTTATACTGTGTCCTAACGTCGTGGCGGTGCGGCAATGGATTAGCGAGCTCCTTGACAAGACAACCCTAGCTCCTGAAGACTTGGGCGAGTACACTGGTGATCTGAAAGAAGTACGCCCCGTCACGGTGGCCACCTATCAGATAATGACTTGGAGAAAGTCAAGGGATGACGAGTTCGAGCATTTCAAGATCTTTGAGGCCAGGAACTGGGGCCTCATCATCTACGATGAAGTCCACCTTCTTCCGGCGCCAGTCTTCAGAGTAACAGCGACAATCCAGGCCACAAGGCGCCTGGGCCTCACTGCAACACTGGTGAGAGAAGACGAGAGAGAGGAAGATGTGTTCAGTCTTATTGGTCCGAAGAGATACGACATGCCGTGGAAGCTACTCGAGGATCAGGGTTGGATTGCCACAGCCGTCTGTTATGAAATCAGACTTGAACTTCCCGACGGGCTGAGAAGGAAGTATGCCCTCGCAGAGGACAGGAAGAAATACAGAATAGCAGCCGAGAATCCGGACAAGCTCCCAATCATCAAGGAGCTACTGAACTACCATCAGGCTGACAATATACTTGTCATCGGAATGTACCTAGACCAACTCAAGATAATTGCAGATGAGGTGAAGGCTCCACTAATCACGGGCAAGACACCGAATGCAGAGAGACAGAGGTTATACGAAGCATTCCGCGAGGGGGAAGAGAAGATTCTTGTCGTATCCAAGGTCGCCAACTTCGCGCTGGACCTTCCAGATGCCAATGTTGCTATTCAGGTTTCTGGGACATTTGGCTCGAGACAAGAAGAGGCTCAAAGGTTAGGAAGAATCCTGCGACCGAAGGCGGACGGTAGCTTTGCAAGGTTTTACTCCTTGGTCACGAAGGACACTAGAGACATGGATTTTGCAGCAAAACGTCAGCTCTTCCTTACTGAGCAGGGCTACCAGTATGTCATAGCTTCAGCTGATGAGGACATTTGGGAACGGCGGCCTGAGAGTTTCTTCAGCTAGATTGCTATGGCGATATCACTGCATATGCAATGAAATATGCTCCTTCAGAAGTCTGGTCTTGTCCTCTAGATAGCTGAACATGGCCTTGGTGAGTTGGCCGTCAGCCAAGTTCTCTTCTACTTGACCAGACTCAACTCGAATCAAACGTTCGGTGGTCCAAGACACCGCAGACATCAATGAGAGAATCTTCAACGCCTCAACTTTCGATCGTACAGATTCGCTGGCGATGAGTGGAATCTCTCCAGACCAATCATCTCTGGGTTCTGATAGTAAGTATGCAATGTCCAGAAGAGATTCTGCAAAAGAGCACTCACTCCAATCGAGGAGGAGTGCACGCCTTTCTTGAAAGACAATGTTGCTAGGTCTTAGGTCACCGTGCATGAAAGATCCTGACCAGAACAAGGTTGTGTCAACGAAGTCCCCTAGAGAATGATGCAGTTCCTCAGTAGCACTTGTCATAGACAGAATCCTAGGAGAGTCTGACTCACTCAGATTGACCGCGGCCTGTATCCTCTGATACAAGCGGTCAACGAATTCAGAAGGTTTCGAGTACACGCGGGCGTTTGGTGGACATTCCTTTTCGAGCTTGCGAATGAGGTCGCCCAACAGCGTTAATTCGTGCGAACTCATCGATTTGAGGTCCACCTGGACAATCCCCGGTTCGTACATGTACACCATGTATGGAGTGGTCAGGTCATCAGGAAGGAACCCGGTGATGACAGGTTGTGGGCAAAGTCCTTCTTTGACCAGCGTGTTACAGATAGAGAACTCGTACTCGAAAGGATTCTCGTTCATTCCTTTTATACCCGGGAGTTTCAGTACATACTTACCGCTGTCTGAAGTCACGAGCAGGTTGATGTTTGTCATTCCACCAATCAATGCACGATTGACATGGAGGTGACTCTGTTGCAGCTCCGGCCCCAGCAACTCCTCAAGGTCCGCAGGTCGAAGACCGTGGACCTGCTTGACCGCTCGTCCTCTCATGATATTGGCCAACAAACGCAATCTAGCCACTTAAAGGATGTTCAAAGAGCTGTAACTTCGGTCACGGAGGAGATGGGGATATGTTGGTTAAATGGTTATTCCGCTTCGGATGCAATCCTACCAATGGATGCCAGAAGTGCAGTGATTTGGATGAAGGGGTTCTGTGCCTGCACGAGCCGATGGTCAATCTCAGCTACCCTGTCTAGCATTGCCTTCAGAACTTGAGGCTCGAAGCGTCTACGGACAATGTTTCGTTGAATCGCCAGGCAGACTTCTCGTGGGGAGTGGTTCTTAACTCCAAGAAGACTTCTCAGTATTTTACGCGAGTCCACGAAGGCACCAGATATCGCCAAGTCTACCATCTTCCTAACGCTCTTCACGAGCTCCGTTTCTGAGCTCTCGTACACCTTGGTTTCGTTCACAGGTCGCCCATCAGCGGCTGCAATCTGCAGTAGATTCACAGCGAAACGCAGATCTCCTCCCGACTCCCGGGCGACGGCCTCAAGAGCCGCCGAGTCGATATCTACATTCTCCTTCCTTGCAATGCCACCTAGGAATGGAACAGCTTCACCTTCAGACACACTGGGGAAGTTGAGTGATAGGCTCCGAGATATCACTGCAGGGCTCCAGCCTGCAAGAGTTGGTGTTGTGAAGATGAAACGGCACACATCACTGTAGATCTCCATGGTTCTTCGTAGAGCCTGCTGCATACTGCCGCTGAGAGCGTCAGCCTCGTCCAACACAAGTACTTTCACCTTCTCATCAGAAACAGTGACCGTGGATGCAAACAACCGGATTGCACCCTGCAACAGCTGGGATCTATTCGGATCCTTTGATCTCCCTTTGGCCTTTAGTTCGCTCTTCACTTCCTTGAAAACCAAAGACATGTATTCGTCGAGTTCTGTCCGCTCTGATCGATCCAACTTGGCCAATGCCTTGATGTCACGCTTAGCTTGGGCAACCGAATATCCAGAGACGTCTCTCACATTAAGCATCATGAAGTTGGATGCGAATGCGTCGCGCAGAAACTCACGTGAGAAAAGCAAGGCGGCAGTGGTCTTCCCCGTCCCATAGGGACCATGCAGAATCATGTTTGGACAGGAGCCTGCCTCCGCCAGCTTGCGAAGCTGCGCGATGGCCCGATCTTGTCCAATGAAATCGTCCCAGCTTTGAGGACTATACTTGACACTCCAGAGGGGCGGTTCCATTGGGCACACCTAGGCATCAGTACAGCTAGCCCAAAATAAGGTTGCCTTTGAGTAGGCGAATTCTGCCTATCCGCGGGGAGAATGGTCGAAACCAAAATGGTCTTAAACAGAGAAATTCAGGGGCCTTGGCCGCTACCTCAAAAAACCATGGCTTGGGAATAACATGCCTAAGGAATCTCTCGAGAAAGAACTCGAGCATGTGCTTAGAGAAGACCTCATGGTCGCTTGTCAGTATTGGGACATAGATGTCAGTAGTAGCGAGTCTGGTACAAAGCTGATCGCATTGCTCGCCGAGAAGATGAGAGATGAGGATACTAGAAACCGAGTGTTCGCAACGTTTTCGGACAGAGAGAAGGACCTTCTTGGAATGCTTGCACTGAACCGCGGAGCAATGAGCAATGATAAGCTGAAGCCCTTCAGAAAGATCTATAGCTACGGCCAGCTGAATCAGACCGAGCGGGACCTTAGGAAGAAGGGCGTCATTATCCGTAGGATGATGTCTAGACTGACAGACTTCGGGAGAGAAGTCGCCGAGTTCAAGGTCCTCGACTTCTTCATGCCTTTCTTGACTGAGCTGTTCTCGTCCAAACCGGAGCCTAGTCGTGAGATGCCCAAGAAGGCGAAGACCGTCGTCGATGACCGCGACACTCTTCTAATTGACATGCTGTTGCTTGTGTCCTATGCTGCGAAGAATGAAGTCAGAATGACGAGCTCTTGGGAATTTCCAAAACGAGAGATGGACCAAATAATGTCTGCAATGTCCAAGCCCACTGCAGAGAGGTTTGAGCTTGTTCAAAAGATGGCCCGCAAGTCAGGGACATACGGGATTGTTGAGGAAGATAGAGTGGTCCCAGCTAAGGTTGAGTCACTCTTCTCAGGGGGGCAGGACGTCGTTTCGCGTCGGCTGCTTCTCTCAGCGCTAGGCAGGACACGTGCAATCTGGGCAACACCAGACCAACCGACCGAATACACCATGAACCTTGCTATCTGTCGCCTTAGAGAGAGCGACCAAGAAGAATGGATAACCGTAGAGGAGATGAGGGACTGGATTCGAAGTGAACTCTTCATTGACTCTCAGCCGTTGAAATGGGTCCAAGTTGATGTAGACAGAGTTAGGCTAGCCCTTGAAACTCCTATTCTGCTTGGTCTCGTCGAGGGTGCCTACCGTGGAAAGAAGCTCATGGCAGTCAGACTTACACAGATTGGCGAAAGAGTGCTCATCGATTCGCCTGAGGAGAAATCAGGTGCGTCAGAGACTTTCTTTGTCTTGCCCAACTTTGAGCTGACGGCGTTCACCTCAGAGATGGACTACTACAAGCTGTATCGACTCATGCTCTTCTCCGAGCCAGTCAAGACGGATATTGTGAGTACCTTCAAGATTACGGACAAGTCGATCTTCCAAGCTACTGAGGTCGGTCTAAGAGAGAGTGACATCTTGGAGTTCCTTAAGGAAGAGAGCAGCAAGCCTGTTCCAAGGAATGTTGAGAGATCAATCAAAGACTGGACTTCTCAGACTACATTCGCCACCGTGTCAGAGATTCATCTCTTTGAAACCGAAACAGAGAGAGAGCTTGAAGATCTGCTACTTCTCAATGATTTCAAGAAGTATCTCGTCAGACAGGTTGGCCCAACTGC
>JBHLOD010000048.1:0-7698 GCA_048940825.1 Promethearchaeota archaeon
TGGCACGCTACATCAGCTGGTTTCGTGTCTTAAAGCATGTGTGTTCGCAACTGCTCCGAGTAGAAACGCCTGATTGTAGAGCTCTTCCCAAACTCTGGGGTATGGAAGTTTACATTGTTCAGGCAGCGTGATGACGGTTCCTGAACCATCAAGATACCATGACTAGATAATCAGTCGATGCTCGTAATCTAGGATGAAGTTAAATCACAGTCAGAATGAGAGGTTATCAAGGTGAAAGGAATAGCAAACTCAGAATCTGGCAGCGCCGTTCTGCGGATTGGGATCGTAGCACTGCTGCTTACCCTAGCATTCGCGGCGGAGCCTGGTGTCGCAGCAGAAGTATGGTCAGACAATTTCGATGATGGTAGTCACGATGATTGGACATTCAGTAGCTGCTCAGCTGAGGATGGTACGGTGAGAGTGATGGCTGCTTCTGGATCGGCCTATCGTGAGAGTACTGTTGATGTCGGGACATGGAGTTTTGATCTAGAGCACAAGGGTTTTGATGTTGGTGACATAGACTGGGGATGGCAGGGATTCGTACTTCCAACGGTCTTCTTCATGAGTACTCACCCAGAAGAAACCCCATGGAATTACTACTGCGTTGTTGCCGCCCACGTTTCAACATCTAGCGGCGATAGACCCGTCATTGAACTAAGGAAGAATAGTCCGTCAGGGGGCGGCGCGTTCTACACTTGGGTGAAACTGGCTAGCTATGACCTAGAGATAGACAATTTCGGATGGAAGCACTTCGATGTGGCCAGAACATCCAATGGCCAAATCACTGTGTGGGTCAATGGGACGCAGGTGATTCAGGTTGTGGACACAGACCTTCGGTCTTCTGAATACTTCGTGTTCATGGCCGGTCCTAATCGAGGCTTGGACAATATCGCTGTAGACGATGTGCCAATCTCCACAGGACTGCCGTTGGAGCTGCTGGCCCTGGGCGTTGGCGTACCCGTTATCATCGTCGGGACAGTGGTTTGGATCAGAAGAAGGCGTTGATGGGATGCGAGCTTCGGCAGTCTATGAAGATACATTTCGAGATTGCCGAATTCCCCCAAAAAGCATGACCTAGGAAGGAATACTGAGTCCTTACGACTTATATACAAAACCGCAGATAGGTTCCGACACAACTTCGCGAAGAATATGTTTTTGCGGGTTGACACAGGAGGTTAACTTCGTGCAAAGAAACCAAACAATCGCGATAGTGGTGATAATCGTGATCATCGCGGGAGCAGCCGCTGGCTACTATCTATTCATGCTTCCGCCAGGCCCCACTGAAGAAGTCATTGTCATGGGTACAACTGATTCAGTGGAGTACACTCTCGATATCGTCCAATCGTATGATTATTTCGGCTGGGAGATCATTGGATCTGTCAGCTCGGGACTGGTTGACATAACTCCCGGTTCCGGAGGAGCTAATGAAGACATCTTCGGCAGTCTCGCCACAAGTTGGGTAGCGACTGCGGGAGCAACAATATGGGACTTCACCCTTAGAGAGGGTGTGCTCTTCGAGGATGGCAGAGAGTTCAACGCCACCGACGTCGTGTATACGTTCGAGAGGAACTGCAACCTAACCGGTGACGGGATAACGCGAACGGACGGACCACAGTATGGAATCGGCTATTCGGGTGAAGGCGGTATCATCAACACCGTGACCGCTACCGGGGAGTTCACAGTCAGGTTCGAACTCAACTATCCCTTCGCCCCGTTCCTGCAACTGATGTCTGCAACGTCGTCGTTCATAGTCGATAGGGCTAATTCGATTAAGGACAACCTAACAGAATTCCATGCGGACGATGCCCGTGGGAGCTACACGGGAGCACTCGGACCATTCCTCCTAGATGAATGGGACAGAGTTGGCGGAACCGACCAGAGAATGGTCCTCGTGAAGAATCCGGACTGGTGGGATATAGCAAATACGCCCAAGGCGGACAAGATCATCATCCAGATGTACGCGTCTGACACAGCATTGGCCTCAGCGATGATAGCTGGTGATATAGACATCGCATACAGACACCTCACTTCAACACAGATTGAGAGCCTCAGAGATAATCCGGACGTGCGTGTCTGGGAGGGCATTGGTGCTCAAATCCAATACATGATCTTCCAGCAGGACATCTACCCCTACAATGAGACCCCAGTCAGACAGGCCCTCACTGCTGCACTGAACAGGAGTCGTGTCACTTCGACTGTCTTCCTTGACCAGTTCGTTCCACTGTACAGCATGATTCCAGACGGAATGGCATACCACAAACCGACATTCGAGGTCTATGGAGAAGCGAACTACACTTTCACTCAGACCGCGCTCGCACCATATGGTTACAACTCAACCAACAAGCTGCAGATTGAACTCTGGTATGAGAGCTCAGGACACTACCCACAGAGTGCTGAGCAGGCGCTTGTCTATGAGGCCGACTTCGAGGCGAGTGGAGTCATTGATGTCACCCTGAACAGTGCCGAATGGTCTACCTATAAGCAGAACAGGGACAATCACATAATGGAAGTGTACCTCTACGGCTGGTATCCGGACTACGTAGATCCAGATAACTACATATTCCTGCCGTTTGCGACGTGGCTCCAAATGGGCTACAACAGCTCGACAGGCACGGGTGTCATCCAGAACGATTACTATCTGCTAGGACGGAACTCCACAGATTCTGCTACGAGACAGTTTGCCTACGATACCCTACAGGACATGCAAGCTGTAGAGTGTTCTGTGGTTCCACTGTGGCAGAGTTCCACATACGCAGTCAGTAAGCCTACCGTCCATGGTATTGTGCTCGACGTCACTCTTGTCTGGCGCCACTGGCTCCTATACATGGGTGATGCAGCGACGACTGGACCATAAACACAATACGTATTGAGAATGCAGGCTCTAAGCCTGCTTCTCTCTCATTTTTCTCTCCATGCTCTTGGTGAACTTGTCCAGTCTTTTCTATCCATGCGTGTGGAAGTATCAAAGCAAGGAAGGCTTCACAGAAACCATAAGCCCTTTACCGACTTCGAAGACCTTAAGTTGGCTTCATCTTCAAGCTCTCAGACTAGGCCTTCTCTCTGAAGCATAAGAGGTGGTTCACTTGTCACTAAGATCCTATGTCATCACACGCGTACTAATGACGATTCCAATGATATTCCTTCTCCTTACAATAGTCTTCGTCATTGTCCGCATCCTTCCAGGCGATCCGGCGGCGCTGCATTTCGAAAGAAACGTTACCCCGGAAGCCCTAGAGATATTTCGCGAGATGCTAGGCATGAACAAGCCAATACATGAACAGTTCATCGATTACCTGGTTGGACTGCCCCAGGGGGACCTCGGACTGTCAATGCAGGACTTCAGCCCAGTCAGTTATCACATCGCTAGGAGGTTTCCAGCAACGCTTGAGTTGACTATCTACTCGATGCTCTTTGCAGTGCTCCTGGGTGTGGCCCTTGGAGTACGAGCCTCAAAGAACTATGATACAGTCAAAGACTACACCATCAGGACATTTGGCATCGTGACATACGCAGTACCTGTGTTCTTTCTGGGCATGGTGCTCCAATTCATCTTCTCAATATACCTGGGATGGCTGCCTACCGGGACTCGTTACTCTCCCCGGTTCGATCCGCCAGCCACAATTACCGGACTGTATACCATCGATAGCATTCTGACGGGCAACGTGGGAGCACTCGTAATGTCATTCAGGTACCTACTTTTGCCTTCAGTGGCACTCGGCACGGTACTCTGCGGCATCTTCATCAGACTGACACGGACTAACATGCTCGAAACTCTTAGGATGGACTTTGTTGTGGCAGCTGAAGCCCGGGGACTTTCAGACAGAACTGTGACATTCTCTTATGCTCTAAAGAATGCATTTTTGCCTGTTATGACGATGATTGGCCTTCAATTCGCCGCCCTCTTGGCCGGAGCAATCCTTACAGAAACAACCTTCAGCTGGCCTGGGCTTGGGACCTATCTGGTCCAGAGGATCGCCCATCGTGATTATACAGCCATCCAAGGAACGGTCGTCTTCTTTGGGATTCTTGTGAGTCTGGTGACGCTGTTCGTTGACATACTTTACGCATACCTGGACCCACGTATTAGGCTATGAGGAGGACTTACAGTGCAAAACGAGAAGATAGTCAGTGGAGCGGTCCTTCGAATCAGAAGTACTCAGAAGACAATGAAAGATTGGTCCAGAAAATGGTGGGCGGGATTCATTATCGTTGTAGGGGGATCGCTGCTCCTTGTTTCGTCTTTGATTGGTTTGGCAGCGAGTTCGGACAGTGGAATTGGGATTCAAGTAGTCGAGATCACGTTTCTGATTGGGTTTGTCATCTTGGTGGCTAGATGGTACGGACGCGAAGGACGACCTGAGGGCGTACAGAGCGACCGATTCATGAGAGTTCTGCCTATCTTACTCTTCGGACTGATTGTGGTAGTCAGTCTACCGGTCATGTTTGACCCTCTCGGTGGTCTTGAAGTATATGTGGCCCTCTTGATCGGAGGTGCTCTGATGGGTCTTATGATGCTGATTCTATTTGACGGATATCCTATGCTGAAGGATCGAGGTACTCCTGGTTTCATTACGTTGGCCGGCTTCCTGATCGTCTTTGCGATGATATACATGACCTCTATAGCCTACTTGATTGTACCATATGATCCTAGAACCTTGAACGTGGGCCCAGTACTGGCACCGCCTCAGTCGGGCTTTCCGCTGGGAACGACGTCGCTTGGTCAAGACCTACTTAGTCGAACGATAGCAGGAGGAGGAATAATGCTTCAAGTTGCGGCGCTGTCAGTGGTTGTTTGCTTCTCAATTGGAGTGCCCGTAGGCCTTGCCACCTCATATAAGGGAGGCAAAACCGAGAAAGCTACTGGCATTGTGATGGACAGCATCTTCGCATTTCCAGGCCTTGTCCTTGCCATTGCCATCGCTGCAATGCTTGGACCGGGTGTCGTGAACATGGCACTGGCGATAGCCGTGGTCTACATTCCCTCCTACTACAGAGTCGTCAGAAGCCAAGTTCTTAGCATCAAGGAATTGCCCTACGTTGAGGCTGCAGTAATCATGGGGGCACGAGATAGAGACATTATCTTTCGCTACATTCTGCCCAACTTACTTCCATCGGCCATAGTGGTAATGTCAATCAACTTTGCTGACGCGGTTCTCACGGCGGCAGGGCTGACCTTCATCGGTCTGGGACTTCCTGTCAACGTGCCGGACTGGGGCTGGGATTTAACCTTCGGTTCACACCAGTACATAACAGGCGCCTGGTGGGTAATCACCTTCCCGGGGGTCATGATAGTGATTCTCGCTCTTGGGTTCACACTCGCAGGAGAAGGTCTCAACGAGGTTCTAACGCCCAAACTGGAGGAGTGACGAACCATGACCAACATCCTCACAATCAATGACCTCACGGTAGAGTACACTACACGAAGGGGTACCGCCCGTGCTGTGGACAAGGTATTCATGACACTCGAGGAGAACAGGACCCTTGGTCTGGCAGGCGAATCAGGATGTGGAAAATCCACTCTGGGTCGCTCGATAATGCGTCTTATCTCGTACCCAGGTCGTATCGTAAGTGGAGAGATTATCTTCAACATCAAGGAGGACATTCAGTCCGAGAAATCTCACATCGGGAAAGGTGAGGTGAACATCGTAGAGTTGAGTGAGGACCAGATGAGAGAGCTTCGCGGGAAGGAGATTGCCTACATCTTTCAGGATCCGATGACATCTCTCAACCCAATGCTGAGTATAGGGGACCACTTCACACAGCTTATGGAAGCACACGATCCTGACATCGAGGAGGAAGCTGCGCTCGATAGAGCGGCAGAGATACTTGACAGTCTGGGTATTCTCCCAGAGAGAGTGACCGACTATCCTCACCAGTTCTCAGGAGGAATGCGTCAGAGAGTAATGATTGGCCTGGGGTTGGCTCTGCGACCGAAACTGTTAATCTCGGATGAACCCACCACGTCTTTGGATGTCATTGTGGAGGCACAGATACTGGAAGAGATGGCTGAGCTTAAGGAGAAGTTCAATCTCACTATGATTCTGATTACACACAACCTTGGTGTTCTGGCGCAGACAGCAGACGAAATAGCCATCATGTATACAGGAAGACTAATGGAACTGGCACCCACCGACGTGCTGTTCGAGGAACCCCTGCACCCCTACACCCAAGAACTGCTCAAAGCCGTTCCAGATGTTTCAAAGCCAGAGAAGAGGCTTTCATGGATTCCGGGGGCACCGCCAGACCTCATAGATGCACCACCAGGATGTATGTTTCATCCAAGGTGTCCGCACGTCATGGACATATGCAGAGAAGTTGTTCCTCCACTGATTCCAAGTAGGACCGACGGATTGGTTGCTTGTCACCTTTACAATGGAGGCTGAACCTTGAAGATAATAGAGGTGAAGAACGTCAAGAAGTACTTCCCTGTACAGAAGAGTTTCCTTGATTCGTTGATATCAAAAGAGAGCGAATTCGTCAGAGCTGTGGACGGCATTTCTTTCGAAGTAGAGAAGGGAGAGGTCCTGGGGCTTGCGGGTGAGAGTGGTTCGGGTAAGACTACAACTGGTAGACTCTGTGTACGCCTCGTCGAGCCGACAGAGGGTCAGATTCTGTTTGAGGGGAAAGACATAGCACATCTTCGTGGAAAGGAGCTTCGGCTCATGAGAAGGAGGATACAGTTCACTTTTCAGGATCCCACATCCTCTCTGAATCCTCGAAGAAAGATTGGTGACGCCATTGGAGATGCTCTCAAGCTGCAGCACATCGGCACGACCGATGAGAGGAAGGAGAGGGTAGAAGAGGTTCTAGAGAGGGTGGGACTGTCCCCGGCAGGTTCATTCTATGACAGACTACCACATCAGCTGAGCGGTGGTCAGAAGCAACGTGTCGTCTTTGGTAGAGCAATCGTATTGAATCCTGAGTTCGTTGTGACCGACGAACCGGTAGCCATGGTCGATGTTTCGATAAAGGCGCAGATTCTCGAGCTGATGATGGACCTAAAGAGAGAGTACGGTCTCACGTATCTCTTCATATCTCATGACCTTGCCACCTCTCGGCATGTCTGCGACAGGATTGCAATCATGTATCTAGGGAAGATAGTCGAATTGGGTGACAAGGACAGCATCTACGAGGACCCATTACATCCCTACGCAGTTGGTCTAATCAGTGCAATCCCTGTGCCAGACCCGAAGGTGAAGAAGTCAGAGGCTTTACCCCGCGGAGAGATACCCAGCCCAATCAATCCGCCCAGCGGATGTAGATTTCATCCTCGATGCCCCAAGGCGTTTGAAAGATGCCCATTGGAGGAACCAGAGCTAAGGAATGTTGGTAACGGTAGACTTGTGGCGTGTCATCTATACTGATTGACACGCTCCATTCGAGAATGGGCGAATTGGCTGCATGATAGATTCCAACAGCAATTCAGACGAGTACTGATTCTCTCTAACCATGAGTTTCGGCATCTTCCAGAAGATAGTCAAGCACACTCTGCCAGATTGTACCATCGTCACGGTACTTGTTCTCGAAGTTATTGGTGTTAATCCATTCTTGAAGAGCTTCCTGCGCAACTGGTGAGAAGGAGTCTTCAACGGCCGCCTCCAAAAGGCCGAGTTTCACAAGAGCATTCTGGATCTTGATAGTAAGCTCGCCTTTTATTGTGAGAAGGCGACTTGGGTCCTCCCTGCTCAGGAGAGTCAT
>JBHLOD010000049.1:0-7661 GCA_048940825.1 Promethearchaeota archaeon
TATTCCTTGAGCAAATCAGGCGGCACACCCTTCTCTCTGAGCTGTTTCGGATCTCCGGGAAGCATCAGAGAAGCTATGTCACCCTGGGGGTCAAATGCGATAACAGGGATTCCCTCAAGGGCGGCTTCTTCGAGGATCACTTTGCTCAATACCGTCTTGCCCGAACCTGTAGATCCAAAGATGCCACCGTGTCTGCGTAGAAGATCCACACTTATCTCGAACTTCTTTTCGGTTCTTTTTCCTTCCTCATCAACATATGTTCCTAGCCAAAGTTTACCATCTGCCATGTGTACCACCAATCAAGGGTTCACGGACGCAACGGGTCTTCCTTTGGACACTTATTTGATTTGCTGGTGCGACGGAAAGAAAAGTGAAACGGGATGGAGTAGAAATCCATCCCAGTCTTCTGGTGCTATTCGCCCACGGGTTCGTACCTGCGACCAAGGAAGACAACGATTAGTACCACAAGGACCAGCGCAAAGAGCCCAAGTGCTCCCGCAGCCACAGTGTAGGAGTTTGTCGTGGTCCATATGATATCAAGTCCTACCTTCACGATTGCCATTACCGCACCGAGCAGGAGTGAAACCAGCATGAACCGTGCGGTCATCTCTTTGACCTGGCCCATCTCACCCGCCTGCGTTATCTGGCCACTGAAGAAGACGAAGATGAACAGGAATATGTATGCGATAACAATCATTGCACCCATGTCGAATAGGTTTCGCTGGTACACGGTTCCCTCATCAAGGAGCCCAAGGATGAGTATCGTGGCGATTGCCATAAGGAAGACGAACATGTTGCTGACGAGCTTGTCCTCAGGGTGAACGAAACCTGTCATCTCTGTAAATGTGTTGATAGCGCTAGCTATGATTACAACGCCGAGAAGGACTGCACCCGCAATCCATGCATAGAATGGGTACGGCGTGCTTCCTTGACCAAGACTCTCAAGTAGATACTTCAGAATTCCAGCGAAGGCCAAAATGGCGATTCCAATGCCGGACAGGATGTTACTGATCGTAGTAATACGGACCATGATGAATCTCCCCGAATGGAGTTCCTAGGGCGGAATGTATTCCGGTTTCTATTAACTCTTACTCAATCACTGGTGGATTGGCTCGGATTCAGCCACTTCTATTGCCTCAGGCATGAAATATGTGCCAAAGCAGGCAATGGCTATTATCAATGCCACGAGGACGCCGAGACCGAGAAGTCCGAAAGTTGAGTATGCGAACGCACCAGTTGCTGGTCCGATTATCATTCCTGAGCCGAAGAAGATGGAGTACACTCCCATCGTGCTACCCCTGGAGTCATCTTCTGACACGTCTGTGAGGTATGCCATTGCAGCAGGTGGAAATGAACCCGCAATGAAACCTAGAATAGGCAGCAATGGCCAGACTGCCCATAGATTCTCAACTCCTCCTTCACCCGCGCCTCCAACAAGAATGTATGCCAGAAGGCCGAATCCAATCAGTCCAGCAACGATGAAAGGTCGACGCTTCCTGACGTGGTCTGATAGATGACCCATCGTTATTATCCCGAGAATCATTGCTCCTCCAAGCATGCCGAAAAGAATCAGCATGTCTATGTTGGAGAGTGAGAAGTGCTCCTCTATGATCCTCTCAAGGTTTGCTATGAGCAGGCCATACAGTGAGATTATGGGAACATAAACTGGCAACATACGTTGTATCCGCCTGTCTCCGGCTACCTTCCTAAGGAGTTCTGACATTCCGGCCTCTATCTTTACATGCTTGCGGGTTTCTTGGATAGCAAAGTAGCTGATTACTCCGCTAATGGCGCAAGCAGCACTAGCAAGCATCAGGATAGGCATCGCTTGGAATCCGAACTGCAGCAGGATAATGCCAAGTCCATATCCTCCTGCCAGACCCACCAGAGTAGAGAGGTCGTAATAGCCCATTAGCCGGGCACGGTTTCCCGCACCAGATGCGTCCGCAATCATTGAGAGTGTAGTAGTGACTTTGGAGGCTGCACCAAGTCCGAAGAGAGCAGCAAATGGTAGAAGGAATGCAGCGGCGGGCGCAACTGAAAAGAGGAATGCAGCTGCGGATGTTAAGAATAGACTGCTTATTAGAATGGGTCTTCTTCCAATCTTGTCACTATAAGAACCGAAGAATGACACTGTAGCTAGTTCTGTGACAGGGTACACAATGAGTACAGCGGCGACTTCCCATTCAGTCAGTCCGCCCAGATACGAGCGACTCTGAATCACTGCGATTGTCACGTAGAATGAGGCCCGCATTATCAAGGTAACAAGATACAATGCTATCAAGGTAAGTCGGTGTTCTGAAGCCCGCAGTCCCATTGCTCATTTCTCCAATGCCTAGTGAGTAGCGCTTTATCTCACAGTTATAAGCTAGCTAGTTGTGTACTACCGTTTCAGGCCACAGTACAATCATCGTAGTCACGGCAGGTTTAAATCGAGAGAGGGGTCCCTGCCCCGAGAAGTGACAAGGAATGAACTGGCTGGCGAAGATAGTCAACGGTAACGCCGACGAGTATTCTCACGCCAAACTCGTGAAGTACGGCATTGGGGAGCATCCAGGTCCGCGCGCGAAGGTCAGAATAAGCAAGAACTCTATTGCTTTCAAAGCAGATCTGGACTATGAGAAGCTCTTTATCCGCGCCTACCTGCTGGGCGCTCCTGAAGGAACGCACAAGGTAAAAGGCATTGTCAGAACCTATAGCGACCGCTCAGAAGACTTCAGCTCTCTTATGATGCCACTAATCTGGAAGAAGTCCGGGGGGAAGACAGCAAGCATCTTCAATGCGAAAGTTGACGATCCTGTACCCCTAACTGACATCAGGGCTGTAGTGGATGCCGACGGTCCGACAACCTTCTTCCTTCTGTCGCTAAGTCCAAGAGATGGCACCAAACCATGGAAGATCACAACCAAAACATCGTTCCCGAAAGGAGGCCCGAAAGAGGACGATGAGGAGGGCGCCCAGAAGGACCCAACTTTCACCAAAGGTAGCCTAGGCAACACTGCCGATGTCTTTGACTTTGCGATGCAAGAGTTGATCCCCGATTTGAAGGACAAGGTTGGCCCAAAGACGAAGAATATCCTCATCCAAAACACAATCGTCATAGAGGATATCGTGCCGCCGGATGATCCGAATCTCTCCTTCTCAGAGAAGAGAAAGCTGGCCAAGAGGCGTGGACGGATAATCAGAAGGGTGACAATCGACGACACCGAGCATGCTGGAGAATATGAGTTCTTTGTGTGAGGAGACAACCGTGACCCTTATATTGGCGGCACCATCGGCGGTGGCGGACGAGCGAAATAAGAGGTTTCTACGATGATGCAAATCCCTGATTCATTCATGCTTTCGATTTCTATCTTGTTCATCTTTCTAGGCCTCTTCTCATTTGGGTGGCTTGTTGTCCACATCGAGCACAGCAGGCATCGTTCTATGGCGAGAATGATTATGGCCATCGCATTGGGTGCGATTCTCATCGGCTTCGGTATACACTTCATGCTGCTCTCACTAGGCCTCTAGTCGAAAGTCTTTGTCAACAATCGGCCTGACCAAGCAATCTCATCGAGATTGGTGCGCACAACAATTATTTGGTGACATTCTTAGCATCTTCTGAAAAGGCCACGCGACCGCACGCACGTCGATTAATTGAGGAGTTTGCTATTGCTTAAAGACCCTGATCTCGAGAAACTGGCTATTGCCAGCCGGCAGAAGCTTGTCCAAGAGTTCGCGGACACGTTTGCAGATTTGAGTGAGCGGGCCCGACGTGCACCGACTTCCGAGGCAGAGCGGATTGCAGAGAAGTACTCGTGCTCCTTCCAGATTGCATCAATAGCTTATCTAATCGAGCTTGACGGAATTATGAGCGCAAGAGAGGCGATTGTACTCCTATCACAAGAGCTGGAACGCCTAGCTCTGATTGGAGACCCAGTACCAGACTTGCCCGGAAATGTCATGGAGTTCGCACTACGGGAAGGGAAATGGATTCAGTATCTCTACGGCAAGTTCGTCAGAGACTTGGAGTTCAAGATTCGGGAAGTCGCCAATCTGGAGAGTTCGCTTGAGGATGAATCACCCCCCATCGAGAAGGCGGTATCTGTCCTGGCATCCAGAGTAAAGCTGGCCCAGACTTTCATTGCTCCGCTGATTGAGGCTTGGATGGAGGAGCATACAAAGTCGACAAGCGATGATGTTCTGATTTCCTTTGGTCCTGCTATAACAGGGTGGAAACTGAGCACATTACGCGGCAGGCTCAATCAACTGAAGCGGAGGAACCAGGCGTTTCTGAGGATGCTCGGGTCTGTCTTCACTGAAGCAGCGGATTCAGCAACTGCAGACCTCTCAGCAAAACGGCTTGAGGTTCTAATAGATACTCTCGGTCAGCCGCTGAATCAGCTATCAGTGAACGCAACCGCTCATCTTCTTGTTCACGTCGTTCCACGTCCTTCCGGTAGGGGAGACCGGTCTGCCTATGTGGCAGTAGGCGCCGCTTCAACTCGAGGTGACAAGGCAGAGCCCGACCTGACATCTCCGTTCGATTTCCTTGAGCGAGACGTACTTCTGGCGAAAAGAAGACCGGAAGAAGAGCGGCCCGATTACCTCAGAGAGAAGATTGGACGAGTCATTCGGTTCCTTAAGTACCAAGGGAACAGCGTTTTCGACGGTGTTGAACGATGTGTGAGGGAACTTGAGGATCGGTTCAAAGTTCAAGATATCGTCAGCGAGGATGATATGGAGGAGTATCGTGCAGAACTGGGCGGCTTGACCATGGACGAGCAAGAAGGCAAGGCCACCGAGATAGTACTTGAGTTCATCAACAAACAGGTGATGGAGGGCACGTTGTGAGCACAGGAGCACTCTATTGGCTTCTTGAAGTTGAAGCATATGACTTTGACATCGGAGTGCTAAAGGATACTGATTTGACTGGCAAGGCTTTGATTATATCGCGGCAGCTCTGGTCTGTCATCCGAGGCGACAAGGTGGTATCGATACTTGTCGGGCCAGGGATATTCAAGGGGACTGCAATCAGTGGAAACAGGCGCGTTGATGTTGTTGAACATCTTGGCGCATTGCTGTTCGACCCCACGCAGCTCAGAATGGACGAGCCACTGCCCGTTGTCGACATCATCAATCCAGAAGTCATTGACCCGCTCGGCACAAGGAAGCAAGAAGAGATTGTTACGATCATCAGGAAGCTCGTAGTCGAGAAAGGGAATATACTGGCTGCAAACCCATTGGCCAAGGTCACACAGAATGCAAATGTGCCTCGGACCGCGCATTATGACGAGATGATTAGACGTATCAATGTGTCTCATATCTCCGGGAAGCAGAGAGCCCAGTTTATTCTTGCAGGAACAAACGGGCCCATGTATAAGCCGTTCGTGCAGAGTTTCGACAATAGCGGCTACCTCCAGCCTGACCAACTAAAGGTGATGGCGACTCCCTTCCTCAAGTTCAGCAGCTTTGTGGACATTCAAGTAATGTCTGACTGGAGGATTGTTGAGAAAGCGGGCATTGACACGATGACCGGGATTGAGGCGATCAGAGATGAGTATGAAGCCACGTTGTCAATAGTACAAGAGAACACCGACGCCTTCATCTTCGAACTTTGAAGATACCGAAAGAGTCATTGGAGCCGCAACTAGCTCATGCAATGAGGCCCTTCAGTTGGAGGTAGCTGACGCAGACATTCAGAAGACACTCACAAAGCCGTATACTCTCGTGCTGAGGAGTGCTCGGCAGGAGATGACCACAAGAGTGGAAGTCTTCTCTGACGCTCTTCTTGACAGACAGAGGGCCAAACTGTCTGGTCAGGTGGAGTATGGTTATAGAAGAGATGGTCTTCTTGAAATCAAGCGTTTCTGGTTTGTTAAGTACAACAAGCCTGTGTACTACCAACCGAAAGAGGCACATGGAATACTGAGGAATGCTAGGAATATCATAATCCCGCGCTCCCAGAAACCTGGGTTCTACAAGGACCTAAAGGACCTTCTCAGCAGGCTTCAGACTGAAGCACCTAGAGCTTTTCCTACTTGTGAAACTTGTATGAGGGACAACCGACTAACCGTCCTGACTAGGAAGAATGCCATCCGCGTATCGGACATTGAAGCCTCCTGTATCACTTGCGCACGAGGAGACCTCCGAACCGACCTAAAGAGCATGGGTGCAAACTTATCACGTCGTATGGTTCATCATCTTGAGAGGCAGCTGGCAAGTGTCAAATCCGTACCGAAGCTGCTAGAACTCCTCAGACCTGGGTTTGATCCTGCAAAACAGGTTGACCTCACTCTCTACGATACTATAGATGTGGGAGAGCTTGGCAAAGGTCAGAGGATAGACATCCTCAATCTGCCAGTTGAAATGAAGGAGTTGCTCCAGGAGGAAGGTCTAGAGCGACTGCTACCTGTGCAGGAGATGGTGATTGACGCCGGGCTGCAGACTGGCAAGAACCTCTTGGTTGTTTCCTCTACCTCTTCAGGCAAGACTCTGTTAGCAGAGATTGCCGGAGTCCCCCGTGCCCTGGATGGCAAGAAGATGATCTATCTCTCTCCGCTAGTGGCTCTGACCAATGAGAAGTACGAGTTGTTCAGAAAACGGTACAAGAAGCTAGGTCTACGAGTCGGCATTCGAGTTGGGATGTCCAGACTGAATGTGGGCAAAGAGGCGAGAGTGATAGTCGACACAGATGTCGCGAAGTCCGACATTGTGTGTGCTACCTACGAAGCTCTGGATTTCCTGTTTCGTTCCCGCGAAACCTCTAAGCTTGGAGAGATTGGCACGGTAATCGTGGATGAGATTCAAATGCTTGGTGATCCTGACCGGGGACCGGAGCTAGACGGTCTGCTATCGAGGATAAGGTTCCATGCACCCAAAGCCCAGGTCTTAGGGCTTTCTGCTACTGTCGGCTCCCCCGACTCACTAGCAAAGGAACTTGGATTCAAGCTAGTGAACTACACAGGTCGGCCGGTGCCCCTAGAACGGCATCTTGTATTTGCCAGAAGTGATGAAGACAAACGCCGCATGATACAACGACTTGTTCAGAGCGAATTCAAACGCAAGAGCAGTACGGGGAATAGAGGCCAGTCTATTATCTTCACGTTCTCAAGACGACGTGCCCACTCGATTAGTGACTGGCTTCGTGAACATGGCGTATCAAGTTCTGTATACCATGGGGGTCTATCCTATTCGCAGCGTAGAGGAATCGAGAACTCCTTCTCCAAACAGAAGTATGCCTGTGTCGTGACAACAGCCGCTTTGGGGGCAGGTGTGGATCTCCCCGCTTCCCAAGTCCTCTTTGAGTCATTAGCCATGGGAGCAAATTGGCTCACGACCGCAGAGTTTGAGCAAATGCTAGGTCGTGCTGGCCGTCTTGGAAAACACGACCTTGGAAAGGTCTATCTCATTGTACAACCAGAGAAGAAGTATCATGCCGGCCAGGACAAGTATGAGGATGAAGTAGCTGCTGATCTCCTTTCTGGAAAGATAGAGGATGTTGAACCGTTTTCGGATACTGAGACCTCTGCTGAGCAGATTCTTGCGACGGTATGCTCGACTGGTATGGTAGATCTGAAGGAAATCGCTCGTACATATCTTAAGATGCTCTCTTCCTCTGTCCTACCTTCGGACGCGCTCAAACATCTTGTTCGAAAGCATATGATCAGGGTGAAGTC
>JBHLOD010000050.1:0-7626 GCA_048940825.1 Promethearchaeota archaeon
AGCTTCTGGGCAACATCCTCGTAGTCCTTTCCTTCAATTCCATAGACAACCTTCGTGTCCTCTTCCGTGGTAATCAGAATGTCGATGAATTCTGACGCCGGTTCGGTGAATTTGTTCGCTTCTCTAGGCGACCACAGTTTTCCCCTGTAGTTCACATCGTACGATACCTTGCATCCCTGCTCCTGCGCGACGTTCAGCACTTCATGGGTTGATTCTGAGCACGATTTGCTGAGAGCAGGCGTGATTCCGCTAGTGTGGAACAGCTTCGTGCCGCTAAGTATGTTCTTCCAAGGAAACTCTCCAGGTTTTGTTTTGCTTACAGCTGACTCCTTACGGTCATAGATGACTCTGTTGGTTCTCGGTGCTGCCCCAAATTCCACGAAGTAGACTCCACATCTACTTTCAGAATCCCAAAGGATGTGAGACGTATCAACTCCATGTTCGAGGGCCTTGTTTCGGATGAAATGACCAATGGAGTTGTCCCCAAGCTTTGTCACGTATGCCGATTCCAGGCCCAACCGGGAACAAGCGACGGCCACATTCATCTCAGCTCCACCTGCATGAGCATCGAAGCTTGTTGTCTGCTCAAATCTCATGAAGTTCGGAGGTGAGAGTCGGAGCATGACTTCACCGAAAGTAACCACATCGTATCCCATTGAATCACACTCACGAAGTCATTGACAGGATGGGGATTAAATGGCCTGGATGTTAAATCTGCCGTCACAGACCCAACAGTCAATTGCTTCTAGAGAACTCTGTGCGTGCTATAACCTCGTCTTGTACAAAAGGATCAAGTTCTATGAAATACGCACTGTAACCAGCCACCCTCACGATTAGGTCTCGGTGTTGCAGAGGGTTGACTTTTGCGTCCTCAAGGGTTTCCCTATCGACCACGTTGAACTGGACGTGAAAACCACCCAACTCGAAGTAGCCCTCAATCAAACTGATGAACTTCTTCCGACTTGCTTCATTGTCAAAGTAGTCAGGTGTGAACTTCATGTTGTACAGGGTCCCGTTGTAGCACAGTCCGTGGTCAAGTCGTGCCACCGACTTCATGGCTGCAGTCGGTCCGTGAACATCTTGGTTCTGAGTTGGTGAAACTCCATCTGAGAGCATGATTCCGGCCTTTCTTCCGTCTGGAGTGGCTCCTAGGGCTTCCCCCTGTGGAATGTACATCGAAACGGAGAACAGAGCACCATGGTATGGTCCGTTTCGGGTTGTCATTCTGCTCTGAATCGAGTTACAGAAGACTCGACCAGTGTCTCTTGCCAGATAGTCAACTCTCTCTATGTCATTTCCATATTTGTCTGGATCGTTTTGGAGTCGAACCCGAAGATCCTCATATCCTTCATAATTCTCGGAGAGAGCTTTCAGCATACTCTCCATAGAGATGGTCTTCTCTTCAAATACATGCTTTCTGAGCATCGAGAGCGAGTCTGCAACTATCCCGACGCCAACTCCCATTATTCCACCTGAGTTGTATATGCCGCCCCCGTCCTGCATGTTCTTCCCGCTCTCCAAGCATCCCTCAAGGAGTGAAGAGATGAAAGGGGTCGGGTTCTGCTCTGCAAGGATTTCGGCAGCAATTCGGTCTGCCCTGACAAGAAGCTCGATGGCATGGTCCATCTGTTTCTCATAGGCATTCCAGAGTTCTTCGAACGAGTTGAACTCCAATGGGCTTCCAGTTTTCAGACCCACCAGTGCACCGGTCTGCGGATCAGTTCCATTATTCAGAGTGATCTCAAGAATCTTTGGTAGGTTAACATATCCTATGTTCTGTCTGGGATCTGATTTGCCTTCTATTATAGGTTCAACACATCCAAGGATGGAGTAGTTGTGCGCTTCTTGGGGGTCTGTTCCCTTATCAAGCATTGTCGGGATAATGATTTCGTCGTTGAAGATTCCGGGCATTCCGAGCCCCTTAGAGATTAAGTCCACTACTTTCAGCTTGAACTTTTCAGGTGTGCCCTTGTGCCATCTGAACGAAACCGTCGGTTGAGTCACCCTCACGTTTCCTGTAACATCAAGTATCATCGCTGTCAGGTCATTGCAGGCATCTGCTCCTTCAGCATCTTGACCACCGATTGTCAGATTCTGAAACATCGGGAAGCCTGCAAACGCAACGCTGTAGTACTCGTCTCTCAGCTTGATGATTGATGCGAACTTAATCCAGAGCATCTCCAACAGAGCGGCCGCCTCATCTTTGCTCAGGTGTCCCGAGTCGAGGTCATTCCTGAGCAAGGGGTACATGTACTGGTCAAATCGTCCAGTTGAAATGGAATGGCCGTTTGATTCAGTCTGCACTAGAAGTTGAATGAACCAGAACGACTGCAGAGCCTCGTGGAAGTTTCTTGCAGGCTTGGCAGGAACTCTCCGGCACACTTCTGCTATTTGCTGTAGCTCCTCCTTCCTCTCAGCATTCTGTTCCTGGCTAGCGAGGCTCTCTGCCAAGTCTGCAAACCTCTCTGCGTAGCGAATGACCCCCCTCAATGCAATCTCTGAAGCCTGATAGAACTCAATCTTCTTTGGGTCTGTACTCTGTTTCTTCCTCTCGACCGCTTCTTGGGCTATGCTTTCGATACCCGTTTCTATGACTTCCTGATAGTTAACAATCAGATGACCTATTCCGGTTCCTGGAGCTCCTATCGTGAAGAGCCCTGCCTTAGAGGCTAGCTGGGACTCTGGTGGCATTCTGTTCTTCGAGATCTCCGCTGTACTCTTCCCCTGCCAATATTCGAAGACATCCTTGAGAGTCTTCTTGTCTTCCTTGTCTATCTCGAACCGCTCAGTCCTTCTCTTGTCGAAGCGATCCAGTTCGTCACTGATCCAAGTCCAGCTATACTCAGGGAAGATCTGACATGAACGCGGTGTGGGGCCCAGACTCCCAACAATGAGTTCCTCTGGTTCAATACGAATTGTCAAGTTGGCCAGAACGTGCGAGAAGGCCTTAGCGAGCCGGATATGAATCTGTTCCTCTTCGTGCTCTCTCAGATAGTCGGTGAATAGCATTGCCCTCTCAGATGATATGGTCGGCTGAGCCTTTAGCATTCTATCGCGTAAGCGACTGGTCCGAGAGTTCATCCCCTGGATTACCACACAATGAGCTATTTACTTTTCCCCTTCCGGTCGAAGGACTACTTCAGAAGCTTTGGCATGTATGTGTCCAGACGTTGGATTGCCTCCACTATCACATCATTGGACATTGCATAGCAGATGCGGAGAAAGCCCTCTCCGTACCTACCAAATGCGGAGCCATGGACGGTCGCGACGCCGGTGTCTTCAAGAATCTTCACAGCAAGGTCCCAGCTTGCCAAACCATACGCCGAAACGTCTGGAAACACATAGAACGCGCCTCCTGGAGGAGTTAGTTCAATCCCTTCAATCGATTGAAGCCCCTTGGTAATGATGTCCCGACGTTTTCTGAAGGTTCCTATCATGTTCTCTACCGAATCCTGTGGACCTTTCACCGCCGCCTCAGCAGCCTTCTGAGAGATCGACGTTGGCATGGAAATGACATGCTCCTGAAGCTTGACCATTCGTGAAATGATCTCTGAAGGACCTACTGAAAAGCCGATTCGCCATCCTGTCATCGCGTATGTCTTCGAGAAGGAGAATAGAGAAACGGTTCTTTCCTTCATTCCACCTAGAGAGGCGAAGCTAAAGGGCTTCTCACCATCCCAACGGAACTTCTCATAAGCCTCGTCTGACAAAACCACGAGGTCATTCTCTAATACAATCTCGGCTACCTTCTCAAGTTCCTTTCTGGGCATCGTGCCTCCTGTTGGATTATTGGGGAAGTTGATCACCAAGAGCTTCGTCTTGTCGGTAATCAGAGGCCTTAGGTCGTCTGCCTTAAAGGAAAATCCTAGGCTTCTTTTGAGCTGTATCGCAACTCCCTCACCGCCACAGAGAGTAATATGTGCTGGATGGCTCACGAATCCGGGATCCGGGTAGATCACTTCGTCACCCGGATCAACGAGTACCAAGTTTGTGAGAAGAAGAGAACCCATGCCGCCTCCAGTGCAGATTATTTCGGTCTTGGGGTCTGCCTCGATGTTGTTCTCACGTTTGAGCTTCTCTGCAAAAGCCTCTCTGACCTCTATCATACCGGCATTCAGTGTGTACTTCGTGTAACCCTCATCTATGGCCTTCTTGGCCGCATCCTTGATGTATTGCGGGGTGTCGAAGTCAGGGAGACCCACTGTCATATCTAGAGCGTTCTCTCGCCCCTTCGCCATGTTGAACATCTTGCGAATCTCGCTGGGAATGATCGCCTGGTTTCTCTTCGCGAGCATGTTCATCTCCTCGACCACGCGGGGCCTTGCTGCTTTAAATAATGTGTCAATCAGGCGCACTAGTTTCAGTATCAACCAACAGTTCCAAGGAGATTTAAGATACTTCAGAGCTAGTTGATGTCATCAACATCGCAGAACGAAAGTGTTCTACGGATAAGGAGATTCAGAAGTGACAGGCGAGAAGACCGAGATTATTGAACGCACTCTCAGACTGTACGTGGCAGCCCTTTCCGACGCAGCTGACGAGGTCGGCATTGGAAGAGTGTGTATGGATCGGGGCATTGTACCATTATCGAAGAACAATAGGATGGCCGGCTTCGCGAGGACTGGCAGGCTTGTTAGGTCTCCTTCTCAGCTACCATACGATGAAGGACAGCTAGACGCTTTCATGAGTCTTGCAACAGAAGCACAGACTGACGATCTCGTCGTGATTGACTCTGGTGGTGCTGACGATTGTTCTGTCTGGGGACAGATACTAACGAAGATCAGTATGTCCAATGGAGTTCGAGGCGCTATAGTGGATGGGACCTCACGCGACATAACTGAGATAGATGAAATGGAATTTCCCGTCTTCGCACGAGGACTGCATCCAGGTACCATGAGGGGCCGCCTAAACATGGAGTCAGTCGGCGAACCAATAGTCTGTGGTGGGGTCACGGTCCATCCAGGGGATTTGGTCTTTGGGGATGCAGATGGTGTGGTAGTTATTCCCCAAGATAAGATCCAGGATGTGCTCTTGCACGCTGAAGAAGTCGTGAACACTGACGATTGGTGGGCGAAGAAGCTCGATGAGGGTGAAGACCCGCATGACTTGCACAAAGAGAAACCGATACCCTAGTGTTGGCGCTCAGAAGGCTATTGGATATTGGCCACGCTTCTCTGCGTAGTCGAACATCTCTAGGATCTTCTCCGGCGTGGAATCCGGTTGAATGTTGTGTGCTGGGGCAAGTATGTAACCGCCGCCAGGGGCCAGTGCCTTCAACCTTGTATCAACCTCAGACCTAACGTCCTGCAATGTACCGCGCTCAGACATTGCACGTTGTAGATCGATGCCTCCGTGGAAGGTTAGGCGATTTCCATACTTCTCCTTCAGAACATCCGAATCCATGCCTTTCGCTAGGGGCTGTATTGGATTCAGAATATCTACATGCACATCCATAAGGTCACTGATGAGAGGCTCGATTGCCCCACAGCTGTGGAAGAGAATCTTCACATTGGGTGTCCTTTTATGTATGTCACTGTAGATCTTCTTGTGTCGTGGTTTCACAAGCCTGCGATACATCCTCGGGCTCATAATCAGTCCCCCTTGATGTCCGAGGTCATCGCCTACCTGCACTAGGTCAAGGTAATCACCGGCTTCATCCAGGAGCACACGGTTCATGTCAAGGGCTAGTTCCATTGCTTTGTCCATCATGGCCTCCGCCAATGGAGTGTTCTCCACTAGGTCAATCAGGAACCTGTCAAATCCGCGCATATAGTGCTCACATATCTCAAAGACACCCCAAGGCCCTCCCACCATCCCGACCACTGCGTAGGGGGTCTCTTCTTGAAGATGCTTGGCCCACTCCACGACTCCCTCCATTCGTGAAGGATCGTCTGCATCAGGCCATTCATACTCCTCCACTTGCTCCACCTCCGTGAAGTCTGCCCATGGAAAGTGCGTGACCTCCCAATAGAGCCCTATGTACTTCCCGCGAAATCCGTATTCAGTGTCAGTGGAGCCGTCAGAATATGTCTTCATCTCGAAACTCGATGAAGTGTTCATATATACTCGCCGAAAGTCTACATGGAGTCTTCGAAGCATTTCCTCCGAGATCTTCCATGCTTCCATTATGCCCCACTCTTGGTCTTCCCTTGCAGTTATTCCAAGATGGTCCCGGAGCTTTGTGTACGCAGCAGAAGTGGTCCAATAGTCGATTGGGACTCTGTCCGGTTCCTCGTGATTCACAGCCCTGTGGAATCTCTCTCTCGACTTCATGGCTGGACTTCGCTCCTTACGATGTGCGGTTTAACATTCTTCTGAGGTAGCAACCTCTAATTAAACCTTCAGCGGAAATCCTTATGTAGGCGGTGGCGTCACGGCATCTTCTGAGTGAGGTTGCGGATAATGGGAAAGATGAAAGCTGCAGTACTTCACGGACCCAAAGACCTCAGAATCGATACCATAGAAGTTCCCAGACTTGACCCCGGCTGGATTCTTCTGAATGTCAAGGCTGCTGGAATTTGTGGTAGCGACCTTCATCTCTACAAGGAGAAGACCTTCATTCCAATCAGGTCGGTGCTTGGCGAGGGGATGTACGTTCCCGGGCATGAGCTTTCAGGAGAGGTTCACGAAGTAGGCGAGGGAGTTACGACTGTAAGCAAGGGAGATCGCGTTGTAGTCGAACCGACCATCAACTGTGGTGAATGCAACTGGTGCCACGTTGGGTGGTACAATATATGTGCAAACTCCGGGCTAATCGGATTCTACTACCTCGGGGGTCTAGCAGAGTATTGTGTGGTTCCGGAGGAGAAGTGTTTGAAGCTTCCAAAGAACGTATCATATGAAGAAGCGGCCACTTTGGACTGCATAGCAGTCGCAGAACACGCTATCAACAGAGCTGAGGTATCCAGTGAGGATTCAGTCGCCATTCTAGGAGCCGGAAGCATTGGACTCTTTGCTGTACAGGGTGCCCTGCTTGCCGGTGCCAGAGAAGTCTATGTAACTGGGACGCACGACTTCCAGACAAAAGTAGCAGAACGCTTTGGGGCCACAGCCACTATTAATGCCCGTAGGGAAAACACCGTTGAAAGGATAATGGAGCTCACGGATGGCCGAGGTGTGGATAAGGTGATTGAGGCAGTTGGAGGGGACGCCCCAGTTATCGATGAGGGTATAAGCGTGCTTAGACGTCGCGGGACCCTTGTAGCCACTGGCATCTTCCTCAACCCGATGCCAATCAACATGTTCAGCCTTGTTACAAAGGAAGTGAACCTCACTGGGGGCTGGGGATATGCGTATTGGACTCACATTAAGGAATTCGCCCTTTCTCTGGAGATGGTGGCCAAGGGTAAGATTGATGCGAAGCCCGTCATAACTCACAAATATCCTCTCGAAGAAACCTCGGAGGCCTTCGAGGTCGCGCTAGACAAAGAGAAGAATGAATCGATCAAGGTCCAGATTGTGTTCTAGGACAAACTGAGATAAGTAAAGGAGTCTGATGAGATTGGCGAATGAACATATACCAGTTGAGATGTGTAATGAGTGGGTGGCTGGTGAAATAGCCACTAGGTGTCTGATCGTATCATACTTCATTCATAACCTGCCCAAGAAGTATGGTGAGGAAATACT
>JBHLOD010000051.1:0-7623 GCA_048940825.1 Promethearchaeota archaeon
GATATGAAAGCTACTCTGGAAGCAAGGGCTGTTGAATCAATTCTCTCTCCACTTGACGACCTTGGAGTTTCTCTTCAGTCCCTTTGGGCAGAACTTCAGGAAGGAAAGTCGATCGAGGCTAGAGTAGTGCGCTCATCGGATTTGCTTGATATGCTTGTCCACGCGATCACCTTGGAAAGGTCTGGAGTCGATTCTGAGATTTTACAGGGGTTCTTTGAGCCTAGCAAGAAGAAACTCGAGAAAATAGGAATTGAGTTGAGCCTAGGATTGTATGGTTTGCTGGAGAGCAAGCATCGAAAGTAGATCTCCCTGCCAGAAGAGCTACAGAAAGCCCAGAATGTCCACTAGTTTTCACTGAGTGTCAGAATCTCGCCTAGCTGCCGACGCGACAATTCGTGCCACACGAACAGGTTCAGGGATTCTTCCGTCCAGAGTAAACTGGTCAACTAGGCGTTGTGCTTTCCTCAGACCAAGGCCAGCTGTCGCGATGAACACTGAGTGTCCTGTCCCCAGAGAAACACTCTGCCTTGATCCGCCCCGGTCCATACGACCAACTCGTTCTTCCCAGTCTTCAGGGAAGTACTCACGGATGTATCTCTCAATACCATCCGACGGATTATACGAAACACACACAACGGGAACTTTGGTAGATTCATACAGTTTCACGGAATCTACAACATTGAACCACGAGATGACGCATCCACCCAACATCCAAGCTCTGATATCATTCCTAGCCAGACGGTCATACATCGAGATGAGTTGTTCAGTAGCGTCTTTCCCTCCTACAGCGGGTCCGCAGAATCCAATGCCATCTATGCGCATATCGCCCCTCATGACGACCGCGGCTACAGTGCTGATTGTGTCGGAGCGCTTGAAGCTCTCTGACACTCCAAGGACCCTGACCCCTCTCTTCCAACCTCCGATATCCTGTAGGCCAATCTCCGACTCTAATTCATGAATATCAAACATACGTCAGACCTCCGTTCCAACCAGGCCCTTCTCAAGGCTCTGTGTGCGTTCTGAAATAGACTCATCATGCAAACTTTATTAATGCGCATTCCCTTCACTCTTTCGCCGTAAGGATAGTGAGGAGGTAGGCCACCTTGTTTGACCCCGATTTTGAGGAATTGCAGGGGAAGCTTCGTCAGATAATGGAAGAGGCCACCACACTAGCCACTGGAATTAGGGCTTGGATGCTGCTTTCTAAGGAGGGATTGCCTATTGCCTGTGCAGTGCCTCAGGGACTAGAAGAGGCCGAAATAGCTGCCATGGCGGCTTCTATTCTGGGCGTTGCAGACCTTGCGGCAGAACGAATGGACCAGGGACTTCTTGAAGAAGTCCTTCTAACAAACGAGTCTGGCCTCATGATTATGAAGAGTGCAGGTGAGAAGGCCATTCTTGTTCTTGCCGCGGCAAAGAGCATGAAAACGGGGCTGCTTGTGTACGCAGCAAAGACAGCCGCCGAGAATATAGCGCCTCTCCTCTGAAAGCTACAAGATACCTACCAGCCAATACGTCATTTGGAGGGCAAACAAAGAGTTCTCATTAGAGATATAGAACCCTCCTATGCCCCAGTTGTCAAAGGCGAAGTTGCTCCCGGACACAATAATGCGTCCTCCGCCTACACCCTCAACCGCGGCCACAAGAGTGCGGTTCTCCATAACAATTGTCCCGTTGGGAAGAAGTGAGTTCACTTCGATTTGCGCGAGAGGAAAGGCTGCACCGGTGTAGTTGACAGAACAACCATTGAAATCAAATGAGTCGACACCACTAGTCGAGTTGTGTTCTGTTATGTCTGTTATCAGTTCGGTTGAAGATATACCGTTCATGACAATAGTCACAGAGGGTATCTGATCGTACTCCAGTCTGAAGCCAAACTGATCGAGTAGCTCGTTCGCAGAAGCCAAGTCTAGGCTATGGTTACCAAGCCCAATGAAGAGAATGCTGCCGCCAGAATCCCAATAGTCCTTGTACGAATCAATCTCTACCACAGAGTATGAGAATACGTCGGTAAGGACAGTTTCAGTTCCGACCTGTGTGTAGCCTCGCGCACACGGATCGATGATGAAGATTGCGTCGTATTGTGTGAGGTTCCCGTCCACAATCTCTTGAGAAGTCCGCAGTTCTTCAACTGCGATTCCAGATCTCGTGAGTAGAGTGTAGAGGGCCTTGAACTGGCCGTAGATGGAATCGGCAGCCCAAGGGCTGTGACTTGTATCAAAAGCAACTCTCGATAAGGGGACCCCATAGTCAGTAGCAAAGTGTGCCCTAAGGAAACTATATCCAGGTGCGATAAGTATCAATTCGAGGTGGTTGTTGTCCAGAGATGTATTTCCGGAAGGGGTTATGTCAAACTCAAAAACGCCGCGCTGGTCAATTGTGATGATAGATGGTCCGTCAACCCAAGCTGAGGCGTTGCCGGTATATAGGATAGAAAAGGTGGACACATTGCTGCAGAAAATGGAAATGGAAACCCGGGCTGTGGAATTCACAAACCATCGTTCGAATTCAAAAGGACCGCTCAATGGAGTGATAGCAGCGACCAATGGAAGCCGGTTCTCTAGTGAGGCGTTCAAGAGAAGGTCCAGCGCACTAGGTAGGTCTAATAGCCCCGCCCCAACTTCCCATTCTTCACGTGATATGTCAGCTGCAGTGGAGAGAAGCGTAGCCTTGATCATGCCTGGGGTCCAAGATAGGCCATTCTCCTCGCAGAATTCGATGAGTCTGACTACCGCAGCAGAAACGATAGCTGTTGCATAGCTGGTGCCAAACACTGTAGCACCATTCTCTGCATAGTACCCAGTGGCACAGATGTCGGGCTTCATTAGTCGATTGGACAGTGGGCCCCTTGACGAGAAATCGAACAGACCTCCAACGTCATCCGTCGCAGCTACTGCTATGACCTCTGGATAGATGGCTGGAGACTCTATGGATGCCCCAGGGATGCCGCTCTGACCATTGTTTCCAGCAGCGGCCACAATAGACACACCCCTCTCAAATGCCCACTGGATGACATTTCTAAGAGGGTTCCCTACGAAAGGTTCTGTGCCCAGACTCAGATTGACCACAGAGCAATTCTGTTCATCCACAGCCCATTGAATTGCAGCCACGATGCCGTCAATTGTCGCAGTGTTGTTCAAGGTGACAACCTTAGCGTTCACAATAGCCGCATCAACGGCGTCCTGTGAGATTATCTTGGCGATATAAGTGCCGTGATAGCTGTTGAGAGGGCGACTGTCTTGTGTGGAGTTGTCAACGACCGGATAACCATAGGAAGAGTTGATGAAGCTCCTCTCAGCTACGACCCTACTGAGCAATTCATCATCCTTGGTCATTCCTGAGTCAACGACCGCGACCCGTACTCTAAGGTCAGGTAGAGGACCATTCCGTGGAATCACCACAGCACCGACAAAGGTTGCCACGAAGATGATGGTTATGACTAGAAGTGCAGTTCCTCGCCGGGGCTTCGGCTCATCATCCGTGTCCAATCCCAGATTCCCCACTTGTCAGTGCCGGACCAAGTGATTTCTCTGTACAGACCCACTTGATAAAGTGTATTGGAAACAGCAAGTTTTCGGAATCCTGAACCAAACCCTTATCAAAAGACAGAATTCGTGTCTTTCGAGGTTACGCTGATTTGGCACTCTATGATCCAGATGCTGCTGAAATGAAGGAGTATGCAGGCATCGATATCTTTGTCCCGGGAACATGGATGGAAAGAGACCTAGACTGGGATCGGTTATTCCATGTTCTTGTGCTCACGGGAGCGGCTTTTGGACTGCTGGTACTCTCTGCAGTGGTCATCATGATTCCGATGATAGCTGCTGGCCTAATCTACATAGACATGGTGACCCTGAACATCTACATAGATCCTGTGGCGATGTTTGTCATCAACCTTGCCTCAATTGGCTTGATAGTTCCTCCCATCTGGTATGTGAAACGCAATGGCTACAGTATGAGGTCAATCGGCCTAACTAGATTGAATCTTGCAAGAGATGCAATAATCGGTCTTGGAGTGGGAGTTCTCATGGTTGGAGCCAATCTAGGTGTGACTTTCTTGATTGACCGCCTAACCGGGGGTACTGGTGTTGGTGACGAAGCGCTCTTCGTTATATCCAATGAATTCGAGCTCTTGGCCTGGATTCTGGCAATGTTCGCCGTTGTCGGCATTAGCGAAGAGTTGCTGATGAGAGGGTTCCTTCAACGCAGAATCGAACTGTACTTCAGCACAAGACGCACGAGATCCGGACTCTATGCTCTAATCATTACGAGTTTCGTTTTTGCGATTATGCATCTAAGCGTAATCGGGGTTCCTACACGCTTCGTACTGGGACTCTTTCTAGGCGGACTGGCTCAGAGAACGAACTACTCAATAGTAGGGCCTGCCATGGCGCACGGTTTGAACAATACAGCAGTGGTGATACTGGCATTTCTAGGGTTCTGAAAACACAGTGATACGTATTGGCCCCTAGGCCAGACTTGTTCTCTTAGTGAATACAATCCATGAGAATAGCACGAAGACTAGCGTGAACACGAAGATTGTGATAATGTCATTTGTGAACTCGGCCAGGTGGATTCCTTTGAATGCGGTATCAATAATCATTACCCGCCCGAGGTTCAACGGGAAAACGTCGTCGATTATACCCACGTCCATGAAGCCCGTACCGACAATCAGTGAACCAAACAGAAGGAACAGGAATGATTGATTTGCCTGAAGTCTCGTTGTTACAAGGGTGGATATGGCAACACCCAATGCAGAACCTGAAATGGACATGAGCAAGAGGACTGCATCAAGAGTAAGCAGGTCCGTATTTGGGACTATGTTAAACATAGATATCCACAGAATCAAGAGAAACCAACTCTGGATGACACCGACGGAGAAGTAAGCGAAAACCTTGGCAACTATAGCCTCCATCTTGGTCGCCGGTGTAAGCAGCATTCTATTCAGCGGGACATCGCCAACGATTGCTTGAGCGGCGGTTGCGGCTGTCGCGATAAAAACGGCAAACACCATCATGAAGACACCAAAGGTGGCCGCGATATAGTCACCAGAAGGCTCGAACTCACGAACTGTTTCGAGATCTACCTCGTTCTTAATCCAGCCATGGTCGTACCTGAAGTCCACAACCACCGAGCTGAAGCTCGAGAAGACTGCAGATTGTGCTTCTATGTTCGTGCTGCTTATGTGGACATTCACGAAAGCCGGTATGTCACCTGTTATGTTTCCCTCAAATCCGTACGGAATTATGGCATAGGCATCAACTCGATCGTAGTAGAGTGCCGTAAGAGCTTCGCTTTCACTGGCATAGATGATAACAATGAAGTTTGGACTGTTTTGTAGATACCATGTGAAATTGGCCGAGAGATCTTGGCCCGGGTATGTGTTTGTAGGGTCAACATCCACGAGACCTAGGACTATTGCATCCTCACTCTTATCTGGTTGGTCGGTGCCCATCATCCCAATCCCTCCCTGATTTATAGCAAAGAACATAGTCACCATAATCATGGTAGGCAGGGCAAAAATCAGGAGGAGGGCGAATTTATCATTTTGAATTAATCGAAGCTCTTTGAGGAACATAGAATATATCCGCCAAGGTTTGGTGTTCTTCTTCTTCTTGGTTCCCTTCGCAGTCAAAGAGCTTCACCCAGATGCCCAGGTCGTCAACAGCTTGTCACCTTTTATGCATTTTCGGCCTGCCTGTCTTCTCGACCAGCCCGAGTACATCTGCACACATGAGCAGGTACAGAATCAAAGGGCCATTTGGTCCAAACGCCTTGGACATCTCCACTACTTCTTTTGTGCTCATTCTGTGTCCGGCATTGTAGACGCGCCCGAGGAAGTTCCTAGCACCGACGTCACCAAATGGAAAGATTCTGGTATCTCCAAGACCTGCAATCATGAATGTCTGAACTGTCCACTCCCCAACTCCTCGAATGGAACCAAGAACCTCCAGAATCTCCTCATATGGCATCTCACCGATTCTTGACAGGTCGAGACTGCCATCGGCAACTAGACAGCACACATCGTATACATAGTCTGCCTTGTATCCGAGTCCATAAGCTCGCAGCCCATCAACTCCACAAGCAATCAAGGAAGATTCTCTTGGAAAGCCGTAGAGAATCTCATCCAGGATTTGGTCAATACCAGCGAGACCGATAACCAAACGCCTTGTGATGATGTTCGCGGCTCGATATGAGATTTGTTGCTGGATGATGGTCTTGATGAGTGCCTCGAAAGGAGTATCGGCAACATACGGGCGTATCCCCCTCACCTTGGATGCGATGCGTGAGAGAACCTCATCCTTAGCCATCTGATTTAGAGCAGGCCTGATGTCTACATCAAGTCCAAAAACTCGTCTAACCTTCCGTGTCACTTCGATTCTGCTAATTGTTTCAGAAGGGTAGGCCACTCTCAGACGTCTTCCGGGCTCAGACTGCTTCACCACTATTGGACATAGATCATCTCCTATAGTAAACATTCGTCCGTACGAGCCAGGTCCGGTGACCTCAGGAACTGGCTGAATATCAGGGTATATCCATGAGTGGACTGACATCAATAGATCATACTCCCTAGGAACAGGAAGGGTCACTGACACAGCAGACATACTCCTCCAGCGTGAAATGGCAGGACGATTTCTCAATCTTGGACATGTACGGCGTATTAGACTTTGTCCAGTCCACTCCACATCGTCCTGTTAGTGGAACGGCACGATTATATCAGGTTCATAGGCTTGGCTACAGAGGGCGCACATTGAATCGAATTCAGACAGAGCAGACTGGGGCCATGCATATCCTTGGCATAATCATAGCAGTGGCTCTACTAAACGCTGGACTCTACATAGTCCTATATGTCTTGGCCCCACTTGTGGCTGGACTAACAGGCGGCTATCTTCTTGGCCGACCATGGAGAGGACTACTCGTGGGTCTTGTTGGTTCCTTGGTTTCTTACACGCCACTCCTCGCCGTGCTTGAATCACTACAAGGAACAGCCTCTGACCCATTTGTCCTCATCCAGGCTGCGCTAATCCTTTCGGCAATAGGTGCAACCGGGGGCCTCGTTGGCGGAGTGATTAGGCTAAGACTGCGTACCGAAGCTTCCCAGTAGTTTCATGTGTCGACAACCAATCTTCCAGGTGAGTATTCAGCACGCGGGCCAACAGTACTCCTTCTCAGTGGATTCCCGAACATCACCCATTCCGCGGCAGAAAGTCCGTTGTCCGAGGTGATCTCAATACTTTCTCCGGACCTCACTGCCTCAAGTTCGCTCTTGGCTTTCTTGGCAAGTCTTTCGTAGATTGCACTGTCTACGCCAATCTTCACTTGCCCAATCAAATCATGGGTGTCAAGTAAATCAAGAAACCCAAACTTCCAACCATCAGCGTATGCACAGTCCCGCCAGTCATCGAATGGTTCCAAGTTATTCAGTGTGTCCAAGGTGGCACCAATGTAGCAGGCACCTTGGTCCAAGAACGCCTTCAGAAGGGGGCCCTCTTGGGCCGTACTACATGCCTCCGAGTAGATTACAGGATAACCTTCGAACTTTATCTTGGAGGCCTGTTTATAATCCATGATGATAGCATTGTGTGACGCCCACTTTTCAGGCGTGCCATGAATCCTCATGTC
>JBHLOD010000052.1:0-7612 GCA_048940825.1 Promethearchaeota archaeon
GCCGCTGCTCTGGATGCATGGTTCGGGGGATGGGTCTTCTTCAACACAGCCTTGATTATGGTCATTGTCGGTTTCATCACCGCTGTCGTACACTGGATGATGCAAGCACTCACTGAGCAACCAAAAGGAGGTACGGAATAATGCAAGAAGCTAGTCTCATTATCGCCCTGGCAGGGTGGCTTCTGAAAGCCACTTTCATGATGTCCACTCCATTGATTCTTGCGGCTTTGGGAGGCATGTTCTCAGAGAGAACCGGGATTGTCAACATCGGGTTAGAAGGAATGATGCTAATAGGCGCATTCAGCGCAGTAGCTGCAACATACTTCACAAACAATCCTTGGTTGGGAGTTGCAGCTGGCGTGGCTTCTGGAGCATTGCTGGCAGGTGCCCACGCAATAGTATGCGTCAAGTATAAGGGAAACCAAATCGTCAGCGGTGCTGGTGTGATACTCTTTGCCGGAGGATTCACAACGCTAATGCTCGAGGTTGTCTGGGGTGTCAAAGGAGTTTCTGACTCTGTCACGAAGATTCCTAGTGTGATCATTGAACCCATAAGGGACATTCCAATTCTTGGTGTGGCCTTCGGATCTCTGTCGCCCCTTGTCTATATCATGTTCATCCTCGTCATCTTGAGTTGGTATGTACTGTACAAGACACCATTTGGCCTCAGAGTTCAAGCATCAGGCGAGGATCCGGCGGCACTAGATGCTGCCGGAGTCAACGTTAGTCGCATACGGACAATTGGAGTGCTTCTCAGTGGCGCTTTCTCAGGATTGGCAGGAGCCTATCTTTCAATCTCTTTCGCCTCGGAGTTCGGGAAACTGATGACAGTTGGCAGAGGATTCATTGCTCTTGCTGCCTTGATCTTTGGTAATTGGACACCTGTGGGTTGCTTCCTTGCTGGCACTTTTTTTGGTTTCCTAGACGGTCTCCAGTATGCAATCACGATTCAGCCCGAATTCGGTTTCTTGCTAGAGTACGTGAACTTCATCAAGATGCTTCCATATGTCCTGGTGATTGTGGCCCTAGCAGGAATAAGGAGATCCGTTCCTCCCAAGGCGATTGGTTCTCCGTATGAGAAAGAAGCTCGTGCCTAGGATGTCAAGACCCCATCGAGTTCGGATGATCATTTGACTCGCTGTTGCGGTTATGCCTGATGAGCGAAGCACATCCAATCTTTACCCAACATTCAAAGGTGGAGATACCTCTTCCAAGGTCATGAAAGTCAACTTCGAAGAGTCAGGCCGCGGGGAGTCAGGTCCTGTTCTGATGATCCACGGTGCTGGGGGGTCATCTGCATCCTGGTTCATGCAGCTCAAAGCATTGTCTGACCATCTTCATGTTGTTGCTCTTGACCTCAACGGCCATGGAAAGACACCTGACCGTGCCAAGCCAGATGTGACTCGCTCGTATCTAGATGATATCCATGAAGTCGTCAAACAGCTGGGGCGGCCTTTCCTGTGTGGACATTCCATGGGTGGTGCATTGATACAACTCTACGCTCTTGAGAATCCAGAGAGTATTGCTGGACTCATATTGGTCGGCGCTGGGGCCCGCCTCAAGGTCAACCCAATGATATTCGACCTTCTGGACAACAACTTTGAGGGTTATGTCGAAGCGACAGGAGATTTCATGTTTCACGAGAAGACAGCTGATGACGTCAAGGAGGCATCCAAGGCCGAAGTCAGGAAATGCCCTGCTGCCATCACAAAGAGAGACTTCGAGGTGTGCAATCAGTTTGACCTCATGACTCAAGTGTCAGAAATCAGATTGCCGACCTTGGTGATTGTCGGTGAAGATGACGTCATGACTCCGGTGAAGTACTCCAAGTATCTTGCCGACATGATTCCAGACTCGAGTATCAGTATCATCCCCTATGCAGGTCACGCTGTCATGCTTGAGCAGCCGGAAGAATTCAACAAGGCTATCTTTGAATGGTTCAGAGGCCTAGACTAGGGCTAGAACCAGTTAGTTTCACGGATTGCCTCAAGCCAGTTCGTTCTATCGAAATATACCTCATTGCGGGTTACCTTCCTGAACATTATCTCTACTATGTCCATCCCTTCCTCCACAATCATTGTCGAGCCCACAGGTATCTCGGCCCTCCATTTGAGAACGAACCCGTCCTTGGTAGGAAACACCTGGGTGGCTTCCCATTTCCATTCAGGATTCTTTTCCAGGAGTTTGACAAAATAAGGGAGAATCTCTCTATGCCCTTTCAGACCGTCACGGTTTGCCGGGTCTCTATAGAATGCATCTTTTGCATAGAAGTCGATAAGCTTGTCAGGGTGGTTACCTGTCCAAGCGGAGAGCCATTCATGGCAGAACTCGAGAGCATCTCTTCTGTTCATGAAACTGACTGAGCACCGTGTAGTAGTTCACCTTTCCGGTCCGATTCCGATGGCCGGCAGAAACTTATGCCCGATGTGTTGCAGGCTTTCTGGTTCCCAAGCCGACAGCTTGGGGGGATTGAGTAACATGACTGAAGGAATCGGGACTTTCGAAACACCTCAGGAGATACCTACCGATAGCAGGGAGAGAATCGCCTGGTATCTATTCGACTTCGCTAACACATCATTCACAGTTCTGATGGTGACTGCACTGTTTCCCATCTTCTTTAGGAACTTGGTGACAGATGCGTTTGTTGATGGTGGTGTCATGGGTACAGCTCTCTGGGGATATGCGGGAAGCATCACAATGTTGGTAATTGCAGTGACGTCCCCAGTGCTAGGAGCAATTGCAGACTACTCCGGAAACAAGAAGAAGTTCTTGACAGCGTACACTGCGATGTGTATCATCTTCAACGCATTGCTGTTCTTCACAACGCGTGGATCGCCACCAGTATTTGGCCTGCCAATCTGGATGTGGGCATGGATAATCTTCGTCCTAGCCAACATAGGTTTCCAAGGAGCGCTACCGTTTTACAATGCCTGGCTCCCGGAGATAAGCACAGAAGAAACCATCGGCAGAATAGGAGGGATTGGATTCGCAGCCGGCTACGTTGGAGCTATGCTCACAATTATCATTGCCCTTGCAAGTGTCTTGTTGCTCGGTTCAGACTCCACCGTGCCCTTCTTGCTGGGGGCTCTGTTCTTCCTTGTGTTTGCAATTCCGAGCATTGTAGGTCTGAAAGAGAGACCAGCAACTAGACTCCCAGGTGAAGAAGGTAGGAGCCTCGCGCGGATAGGCTTCTCGAGAGTTGCAAGAACGCTCAGGGAGATTCGAACATATCAGGGAGTGCCTTTGTTCTTGGTGGCCTACTTCTTGTTTGCAGACGCAATTACTACGGTCATCTACTACGCTGCACTCTTTGGTGAAACAGTGTATGGTTTCGCTGTCACGGATGTGCTGATATTCTTCGCCGTCACGCAGCTAACCGCAATACCCGGCGCGTTCATTTTCGGTTACATCGCAGACAGAATCGGAACCAAGAAGACGCTCATTAGCACGCTGTTCATCTGGATATTTGCGCTCATCCTCGCATACGTTGGAACAGAGCAGATCGTCTGGTGGATTGTCGGAATGATTGCTGGCGTCGGCATGGGTTCATCACAGTCCACTGCCAGGAGCATGTACGGACAGTTTATCCCCGAGGAGAAGAAGTCCGAAATGTATGGGTTCTACGCCCTTACAGGCAAGTTCGCAGCCATCCTTGGACCCTTCGTATACGCAACTGTCCAGCTTTGGGCAGCTGGTGCAGGCTATGACCCCATCGGTGCAAACAAGCTAGCATTGCTCAGTGTGTTGATCTTCTTCGTTGTATCAGTGATAATCCTGTTTAAGGTGAGGCAACCGGTAAAAGGCAAGACAAAGCTTCAGCTTGAAGACGACTTTGCGCCTGGATATCAATAGTCCATGGAGGGGGGATCCCCCTCCCATATTATTTTTCAACAGGGTCTGCCAATAGGAAGTGAAGATTGGAGTAGGTGAACATTCAGTGGATTCACTCAAAAGACAGTTTGCCGGTGCTTGGGACATGGTACGTCAAGCCTTTGACAACATCTCAGATGAAGACTGGAGAACAAAATTCGGTAAGTGGTGTTTTGCCACCACGCTCTATCACATCATAGAAACCTTTGACTTCTACTCACAAAGCAGCCCAGACGGTTTCGACTGGGGAGGCCGTTTCGATGTTGCTAGAAAGGGAGGATATGAACCCAGCAATATGCCAGACAAGGGTGAATTACTCGACTATCTAGACGAGATGGAGAAACGTACGGTGAAGGTTCTTACTGACCCTGAAATACCGTTGGCACAAAAGGATAAGTTCCATTATTTCGAATCGGTACTCGAGAAACTCCTCTACGCTCTAAGACATACCGTCTTCCACACTGGGGAACTGGCTTTGGCTCTACGCACTCTAAAGAGCAAGGGGCTGAAGTGGACCTAGGGCTCTTGAATAGCTCTGCGACCCAACACTATCCATCAAAGCAGCCCTTCATGATCATGCCGAGTACGGCCGTTCTCAGGTCGTCTTCCTCTTGATAGCCCTCCAGCTCAACCTCACAAATGCGCACGGTTGGCACTGCAGCCAGATCCTCTTCAGTGACTTCTGAATCTGGGTCGTCAACATTGACAACTGATAGCACTGAGTGTGACACACCGAGCTCATCCATGATGCCTGTCAGGGAGTCGAAAACAGGACCGCAGAACACACAGTGCTCAGACTTGTAGAAGGTAATGCATGCGTCCCTCCCACAAGGTAGTTCCATCTCTTCTTCCCAGGCTGGTAGGGTCACTACGAATCTGCTACCCTGGCTCGGGTTTCCTGTCACACGGTCCTCGACCCAGACTGCCCCACCAAGGTCGGACACGAGCTGATTCACAACAGTCAGTCCAAGTCCGCTGCTTGACGCGTGTTCGTCATGCCTCCCAGTTCTCCTGAAGATGCTCTCCTTGAGCTCGTCCGGGATTCCTGGGCCATTGTCAACGAACTCTATTCTCACCCTTTGACCCATGTCCACGAGCTCCGCTTTCACGTCAATCTCGACGTCTCGCCTCTCATCATACATCAGGGCATTATGGAGGATGACGAAGAACACACTCCACAGCCATGCGTGCGCTGGAACCCAGAACTTGTCGTCCTCGATGTTAGTGTTGACCTTGAGACTCTTGGTTTCAAAGTCCCTGTCTGCCTCTCGGAAGCCCCGCTGAAAATGCGGCCATAGATCTGTCTTTGATATGCTAGGTGGTGAGTCTCTAAGCATGATTATGGCTCTCATGTTGGCGATCATCCGCGCAGCTCGTCGAATGTTCCATTCTGTCTGCTCAAGCACCTCTTTGTGATGGTCTGGAAGGTCTAGGGTCGTACTCAGAAATTCCAGTGTGTATAGCGCACTATGGTTAATATTGTTCAGGTCAGATGTCATGATTCCCAAGTATAGGTCCCCCCGCTCCTTCTCCTCCATGACTCGTTGTTCGGTTGCACGGCGCATAGTCACGTCGAACGCCATTAGACCTATCTCAGCTGGTTTCTCAGCGCCTGTGGTAAGAGCTCGTGAGGAGATGTTTACCCAGATTATCTTCTCATCGGGACGCTTCATCTCAATCTCTATGCCGCTCACATTCTTGCCACGGAGGACCTCCTGAATCAGCTGCTCCCCCGGGTCATAATCGGATGTGGGCGCCGGGAGAAACTCGCTGAACGACCGTCCGATAATCTCGCTTCCGTCGCAGGCGAAAAGGTCTTCAGTTGCCTGGTTAATCTGTTCAATCACTCCATTTCTGTTAAGCATGAGATAGGCTATGGGCGACATGTCGTAGAGGGAGGCAAACCTCTGTTCTAGCTCAATAACCTCTGTTTCGAGGGCGATTTGCCTAGATACATCTCTGACTGAGGCAAGAACAGCCTCTTCTCCTTCGTAGACAACTTCTGTTGGGTGAATCTCAACCTGAATCGTATCACCGTCCTTTGAGCGTAGTCGGGTATTGAATGCACTCAAATCCTTGCCTGAGTATAGAGCATCAATCATCTTTCGATCGAATCGCTTTGCGAGTGGATCGAGGAGTTCTTCGAATGACAAGTCGGTGACGTCCTCCTTGTCATAATTCAGCATTGTTGCGAATGCCGCATTTGAAACGACTACATCTTCGTCCAGTAGGATGATTATCCCATCGTGGACAACATCAAGTAGCCTATGTTGCCACTCCTTTTCCTCTTTTTTGACAGCCATCTAGATTCACCATTGTCTGCAATCTGACTGACAAGCCGGTCGTCATATGTGCCTAGCGCTAATAGTTCTACCTTGTCCAACCGACACAACATCTGTTGCGTGGTTTATTAGTTCTCATACGAAGCGTGATTGTGAACACTTGCTGCAGGAGGGCTTTAGGATGAACGATGTGATGCTGAGTCTTCATAAGATAGATGGCAGAAACACGTCATTCGAGTTTGATGCAGATAGGACACGATTGGGCCTAGGGCATCTAATGATTTCTGAGCTGGACCTCACCCCGCTGCAAGAATGTAGGAACCTTGAGATTCTGTCACTCTTCAGCAATTACCTCAGCCGAATAGATCTTCGCCCACTATCAGAGTGTTCGAAACTTCGCGCGCTACGATTAGGAATAAACTGCTTGAAGGACGTAGACCTTGAGCCTTTGACCGAATGCCGGGCACTTGAGTCGCTTGACCTTGGAGCCAATCGTCTGACCAGAATCAACCTTTCTCCGCTAGAGGTTCTCACTCAGCTCCGTAGAGTAAGGCTTGATGGGAATAGAGTGACTAAGGTTGACCTCTCACCCCTTGAGTCCTGCACCGAACTTGAATTCCTTGACTTCACACTGAATGAGCTCACTGAGATAGATCTTTGGCCATTGGTGGGATGTCTTCAACTCAAGAAACTGTCGCTGTGGGGAAACCGACTGAAGAGGGTTGACGTAAGTCCACTAATGCTGATTGGAGACCAGCTCAACCTAGACAAGGATTGTTCAACATCGGTAGTTGTACACCCGGATGCGAGCGAGTTCACTACTGCAGAAAGAAGGAGGGTTTCTACAACATACGAATTCCCGGTCGGTGATGAAACATGGAAGAAGCTCCGAAGAACAATCATAAAGTTCATCGAGAAGAACTCCCAATCCCGAGCAATTCGTTTTCAAAGAATCCTCTTCAGACTACTAGGGATGGAGGAGCTTGGCTTTTATGATGGTCCTCTGGGAGACTTATGGACAGACATCTCTGAAACCTTGGGACTTACTGAAACAAGGCAGGCTCTCTATGACAGAATGATTGAATTCTTGGAGCGGCAGCTAGAGAATGGCGGATCATCGATGTTCGCAGACATGGAAAGACTGGCCATCACAAGAGGATGCAAGCTAATTCCGAAGATGCTTGAGCAGAGATCTAAAGAGATGGAGGACATTACCATTTCTACGGAAGGACACTATGCAGATGTCAGTCCTCTCTGGCTGACTAGTTATGGATATGCGTTTCTGAAGTCGCTCGGAGTCGACTCTACAACCGTCACGACTAGTATGCTGGCAAGAATTCGGCAGGGGCTTGGCAAGGCTGGTATCAAAGTGAGAATTACTGAATCGAAGCCTGAATCAGAAGGCTCCCGGCAGGTTCCCAACCGGTCAATGGAATTGCTCGACTACGTCTTAAACTCCC
>JBHLOD010000053.1:0-7564 GCA_048940825.1 Promethearchaeota archaeon
GGAAGCAGAATCGGAGGACTCGCCACGCCGGGAATCACCATGACTCTTGCGTAATCATCTTCCAATCTTGATGAATTTGCTGACACTGGAAGGTCAAGGTACTCCTCGAATATTGAAACGCCCCTGCTAGGTGGAAGCTCAAGCAGCTGCCCTTCGGTGCAATCAAGTATGCACGCAAGTGCATCTGGTCCTCGTGTGCGTTCAATGCCCACGGCAGACACTGTGACTCTAGGATTGATGTCCATGGGGACAGCCTCCTCGCCATGCAGGACAAAGTCTATTCCTACGTAACCTCTGAGGCCAGGTAGTGATTCTGCGAGTTTCTGTGCAGAGGAAATAGCCTGTTCACTTGCTGGGTGAATGAAGGGGCATTCTCCTCCGTGGTATCCCGAAATGGAACCTGCTCGGCCCAGTGAAACATACTGACGATTCACTGACAATACGTGTGTCTGCCCTTCATTCACAAGCAAGGATACACTAGAATCGACTCCTTCAACGAACTCCTGCAGAACGAATCGGGGACTTCGCAAGGAACCTTTCAAGCGGTTGACAAGCGTTTCTAGTTCCTTCTCATTGGCAACCCTACTCGTGTGGATTGCTCCAGACGAAACAGCAGGCTTCAGAACTGCAGGATACTCGATTCCTGAGGACTCGTCAAGAATCCGGTCCAAGTTTGCAGATATCGTGGTGGGCACAGGGAGTGAGAGGTCAGAGCACATTTCGGTGCACTTGACCTTGTCGGAACAGATGGCAGATGTTTCAGTATCTGGCCCAACCACATCCAATCCGTCAGCGCGAATCTTCGCCAAAACATCAGTGAGTATACCCTCATCCTCAGGAGCAATGACTATAGCACAATCTGCATCCTTTGAAAGGGAGTCTACTGCTTCAGACCAATCAGAAGAGTCCGAAACTGGCTCCTTCCTTGCAATGTGAGGAATGAGCTTCTCATTGATTCTAGAGTCAAAGGCGACAATGACCTCGTGACCAACATGGTTTAGAGACCGAGTAAGCGAACTGAGCATAGCAAAACCTTGAGCTGCAAAGCTAAGGTCCCACCTCTCCTCAGCAAGACCGCCGGCGGTAATGTGCTCGTAGACGAAGACTCGCATTGTCAGTCCGGCGTTGACTAGAGTCAGTAAGCTATAAGACTCTTACAGAAACTGTGAAATCAAGCCATGAATCGCGAATCTCGAATTATCCCAGTCATGGACATCATGGATGCACAAGTAGTTCACGGTGTCGCAGGTCAAAGAGAGAAGTATGAGCCAATTAGAAGCAGGATCGTGGAAGGCTCAAATCCGACCGACGTGGCGGAGGCGTTCAGACACATCTTCGGCATTGAAGAGATCTATGTTGCGGATTTGGATGCGATATCAGGGAAAGGGGACAACATGTCATCGGTGACAGAGATAGTTGACAGTGTAGAAGTCGGTGTACTACTGGATGCTGGCGTGAGGAGTAAGGTAGATGTGGAGAAACTCCTAGAGTCGGGAGTTCCTAGAGTGGTGATGGCAACCGAAACCGTCCAATCATTCGAAGATATGATGGACATCGCAAGACACCATTCAAAGGAAGTCATTGGATCTCTCGATTTGATGCATGGAAAGACACTTGGCTCCTCCTTGGACTTCCGTGACAAGATACCCGCTGATGCGGCGAGAATGATTGAGTCATCAGGGGTGCGTGAGCTAATAGTCCTGGAACTCGCGCTAGTGGGCTCTGCTCAGGGACCGGTGCACCGCGGGCTCGTTGAGGTCCGTCGCAACACCAACATGACAATCATAGCCGGAGGAGGAGTCAGAAACCGTGAAGACCTGCGCAAGCTTCATTCGCTGGGAATAGAGGCCGCGTTAGTTGCAACTGCGCTACACAATGAAGGCATTAGACCGTAGTGCAGTCGGAGGATTGCAGCTATACACTATCAGTATGCTTAACATGGAGTCATGTTGCCACCGAGTCAGGCAACACTGGATGTGAGCTTTAGATTTGGGAAGAGTGACCAGAGCTTCATATGCGGTCTTAGTCGCATCGACCATTGCTCATTTCTTCAATCACATCTACACGGGTGCGCTGTCGCCATTTCTTCCCATCATCCGTGACGAGCTCTCATTGACACTTACTGAAGCTGGCATCGTCACAAGTGCAGCAGTATTGACTATGACAATATCACATCTTGTGGTTGGCTATTTGGGAGACAGAGGGTGGCGTGACATCTTCATACCTGCAAGTATCTTGCTTGCTGCAGGGATAATGCTGGTTTCCAGCTACGCCACAACGTTTCTCTTCTTGACATCTGCAATGCTGCTTCTAGGGGTCGGGGCCTCAGGTTACCATCCAAGTGTCTTTCCTGCACTTGCAGAGAAGTTTCCGAAGAGCTCTAGGGCGACTGCGACTGGAATCCAAGCAATAGGTGGACTTGTGGGAATGGCCCTCATACCATTTCTTGGTGTCACTCTGCTTGTGATATTTGGTGGTTGGCGGGAGTCCTTTGTCCTACTTTCCCTAGCAGGTTTTGCACTCTTTGTTCCAGTGACTGCACTCATGTTATATTCGCGGAAGGCATGCTTTAGCGAAGAAGAAGGCCAGGAGGAAGGGGATGGCTCAGACGGATGGACACTCAACTTCGCACTTCTCGTTGTCTTGATGGCTCTGAGAGGCATGTCGTTCCGGTGCACCACACTTCTGATGCCTCTCTACCTGGTAGAGAGTGAGTACTCCTACGATCCGATCCTAGCAGGTTCGTTCACGACTGTGATGCTCGTGGCTGGTCTCGTAGGGGAGATAGTTTCTGCACCACTCTCAGACAGAGTCGGAAAGCGTGTTCCATTTCTCATTGTTTCTACAGGAGTATCTACTCCGTTCCTGCTCCTACTTAATGCCTCGTTGAGCCAAGTTGCACTCTTGTTGGTACTCATCGCGATAGGTTTCTTCTTCTTTCTAGGAGTCCCACCCAATACAGCATATCAGACTGAAGTTGTCCCGAAACAGTCACAGGGACTAGCATTCGGTCTGTTGTTCTCAATTGGTGCGATCCCAGGATCGTTGTCCCCGATTCTCTTTGGTTGGATTGGAGATGTCTACGGTCTGCCGATGTCAATTGTGTTCCTAGTTGTGACTACCGGTTTGGCCACGATATTCGCGGCTTTGCTGAAGGAAACAAGCGAACCAAGGGACGACGCTTCAACAGCGCTCGACCTCATCCGGGTTCCAGATTGAGGCCATGTTGTGACGCATTGGTACGAGAATGGACCGGTAGGTAACGTCAAATGCATAATCTTGAAACCAGGAGAACGATGATTGACTATCACATCCACCCATCATACTCCGCCGATGCAAGAGGAACAGTGGAAGAGTTCTGTGAAGCGGCGACACAGATGGGACTTCGAGAGATCTGTTTCACGACTCATCTGGACTCAGATCCGGTAAGGCAAGAGGATTTTGTGTTGGTCCAAGGAGAGAAGGTCAACATAGACTCACCATACTGGATAGAGGACTACGAGTCGAGCATAAGAACTGCAGGTGATGTATTCAAAGAGCGAAACCTGAAGGTGAAACTCGGTGTCGAGGTGGATCTCTATCCGGGAGTTGCTGAACAACTCCCAGAGGTATTTCACAGTGCTGACTTCGATCTTGTGATCGGTTCTGTACATCTAGTTGATCACAAGGCCATTTCGCTCAAGGAAGAAGCAATTGAAGTCTTCCGAAAATACACTCTTGGTGAGCTCGGCAATCACTACTACGGCCTGATCATGGACTCCCTTGAGTCCGGACTCTTCGACATAGTTGGACATCTCGATATATATCGGAGGTATGGAGAGATGTACTACGGTGAGAACATAAACTCGCTATGGGAACCACATATCGAAGAGCTGTCGAACAACATGAAGACACACGAAGTAGGCTTCGAAGTGAATACTTCTTCATGGCGTGGGGGACTGAAGGAACCTATGCCCGCTACACAACTTATTCAGGCTCTGCTTCAAAGAGGCATTGACATAGTCACCGTCGGCTCTGATGCTCATGGTCCAGAAGAAGTGGGTAGAGGAATCGACAATGCTATTGAGGTCCTTCATAACAGTGGCCTGCAGGCCGTTTCGACCTTCCACCGTCGCCTTCCGCATCCTATTGACTAGCAGACTAAAGACTCTCAAATAGAAATATAGGCCGCATCACTTTCTACAGACGTGGTGGTTATTTGCGGAACAAGATTCCATTCCTTTTGAGTGTGGCCGGCGGCCTCATGCTCATTATCTCTAGTGCCGCTGGAGATGTCGGTTTCTTGGATACTATTGCAGTGATTGTCGCCTCGATCCCAGAGCTACAACCATTCCTTGAAGCCTTGGAGATTATAAGATTCGCACTTGGAGGACTTGCCTCACTTGGAGGCAACATAGTAATCATCGGTGGATTTCTACTGACGATTGACAGAGTCAGTATTGGCAAGATTCTCATTGGGCTCGGCGCCGGGATGGGCATATTGGGGCTTGTCATACAGATTGGGACACTCGCCTATACGACTAGTCTAGGTGTGGCGCTGGATTGGTTGAAGGGATTCGCTACTACGACGAGTGGCGGAGGAGTCTTGTGTACCATCGCCGCCCGGTTGATTGCGAGGAAATCTACGTAGCGAAGGATTGGTCAGATATTGATCGATGAGAGGGATAGGCCGCTTCAACGTGCAATTAGATTGATTGAGGCCAATCTCCACAAAGAAGCAGTTGCTGTCTTGCGTGAGTTCGTGAAAGAGAATTCAAGTTCTATTGAAGGGTGGTACAATCTCGGACTTGCGCTCGCTTCCTCTGGAAAGCCTGATGAAGCAATCGAGGCATATGACGAAGCCTTGGCTATCGACAACATGATCTTTGAGGTGTGGTTCAACAAGGGCACAGTATTCTACGACGTGGGAGATTTCAAGAGTGCAAAGGAATGCTATACCAAGGCACTTGACATTAATCCTAACGACCCAGAGGCATGGAACAACCTAGGAAATGCTGAATCGCGTCTTGGTGATGGCAAGAAGGCGATAGAGGCATACACTACAGCCGTTGCACTGAAGCCAGACTATGCTGAAGCGTTCTACAATAAGGCAAACGCTCACTTCATCGAAGGTGAAGACGAACGTGCGATAGCATATGCAGAACTTGCAGTAGAGCTTAACCCTGCGCTGGCGGAACTTGTCAAACAGTGGATACACGTTTCAAGAGACCGTCTGGCAATGGCTGAGAAGAGTGACAACCGGAAGAGGGCAGATTCCTAGGGGAGGCACTGTGAGGAGGAGGAAAAGGGAGAAGATCGCTCAAAGTGGTTCCAAGGGCTACATTCCTGCAACAATCCTGTTTCGAAGGAATCCTATCCCTTCTACATACAGCTCCATCTCATCGCCATCGTGAAGAAACTCTGGAGGGTTCCGCGCAAACCCCACCCCTGAAGGCGTGCCAGTTGTGATTACATCTCCTGGTTCTAGCGTGAACGACTGAGAGAGGTAAGACACAATCTGGGGAATACTGTGTAGCAGATAGGAGGTGCTGGAATCCTGCTTGAGGACACCGTTGACTCTCGTCTGGAGCTTGAGGTCGGAGGCATCGGCAAGCTCGTCAGTAGTGACTATGCATGGCCCCATCGGACAGAGACCGTCCAATGACTTGCCTCGTATCCACTGGCCGTCACCCTTCTGAAGATCACGAGCACTCAAATCGTTGATGATGGTGTATCCTGCAACGTATTCGAGAGCCTCGTTCCCTGAAACCTCCTTGCATATCCTTCCAATCACGACTCCGAGCTCTACCTCCCAATCGAGCTTGCTTGTCACTGTTGGAATAGGTATATCGTCATCAGGATTGGCAACGCTTGATGGGAACTTCGCAAATATCGGAGGGAATTCAGGAACGGTCTCACCTGTTTCCTCCGCATGGTCCTTATAGTTGAGACCTAGTCCTATTATCTTCCCTGGACGTGGAATGGGCGCCAAGAGTCTTAGTTCATCCCTCCAAAGAAGCTCTGGTCGCTCATCACCAGGAGTGCGCATGTATGTTTCGAGGAGCTTCGTGACTGTATCAATCCCATCAGTCCATCTCAAGAGGTCAACCATGGAAACAGGGAAACTGTATCCATGTACTCTGTGTTCGATGCCAAAATGCGCAGCAGCTGAAGGAAGACCAAGAATCCCCTGCGCCAATTTGACACCGATTGATTTCTTGTCGTCCTTGGAATACGTGACAAGCCGCATAGACTCAGGCTCCAGTCTCACGCATTAATGTTTAGCGGTGGATGGCTTGAAGAATGTCAGACCATCTCATTTATCCGAATGTATGAAGACCTCACTCTCGGAGTGTTGAGAAATGCCAGAAGCTCCGTCGTTGGATGATTTGCCCGATGAAGTATTCGTCGCACTTGGTAGAAGAGGAATGGAGGGTATTCCTCTGAAAGAATGCACTTATGCTTGTGACGGCAAGGAACTCAAACTACTTGAGATGAAGAGAGAACCAGCCGAGATTGCTGGCAGAGGACTCGAGCCTGTGGTTGAAGATTGGGTGGTAGAATGTGATAAATGCAAGAGAACCTTCACCATTCGGGCAAAGATACGGTATGTTGACGGAGAACGAATAGACACTATGGTGAGTCTCTTTGATGACAGGGGAAACGACTTGGGTTGGCTCGGCTCTTTCTAGGTGGTAGGGATGCCAAAGAAATACAGAATCTCGGTTCTACCAGGTGATGGCATTGGGAAGGAGGTCATCCCAGAGGCCGTGCGTGTGATGCATTCTGCCAAGGATGCTGTGGGAGGCATCACCATTGAGGCCATCACTTTCGAATGTGGTGGCGAGTACTACGAGAGAGAAGGAAAAGAATGGTCTGAAGAAGGAGAGAGATTCACCAAGGATGAGGCTGACGCAATCCTCTTCGGTGCTGTAGGCGCCCTTGCCTCAGACGGAAACCCTGTGAGGCTGCCTGATGGAAACCATGCTGGGTACAACATTGTCATTGGGCTCCGACTCTCTCTAGAGTTGTACGCTAACACGAGACCTGTGAAGTTGTACGAGGGAGTACCGACACCACTAGGTGAGAAGACACATGAAGACATCGACATGGTGATAGTGCGCGAGAATACTGAGGGCCTCTATGTACCTGCGAGAGGAAATCTAGCGGAAGGAAGTGAAACTGAGCTGGCCGTGGACCTGCGCCTCATCTCCCGGAAGGGAGCTGGACGAGTCATTGACTACTCCTTTAGACTGGCAGACACTCGAAACGGAGCGCCATCAGACGGGAAGAAGCGGGTCACATGCGTGGATAAGAGTAATCTACTTGCGGGGTGTCAGCTTTTCAGGAAGGTCTTTGGTGAAACCGCGGCGAGATATCCGAAGATTGAGCCAGACTACGCATACGTTGATGCTTGGACCGTCTGGGCACTGATGAAGCCCGAGTTCTACGATGTCGTTGTGGCACCCAACATGTTCGGCGACATAATCACCGACTTGGGTGGCGGAATCCAAGGTGGCTTGGGAATGGCCCCATCTGGCAATATCGGAGACAATCACGCAATGTTTGAACCAGTCCACGGATC
>JBHLOD010000054.1:0-7489 GCA_048940825.1 Promethearchaeota archaeon
CATATGGATGAGGAAGGATACACCTACATCAGTGATCGAAAGAAGGACATGGTTTCAGTCGGTGGTCTGAAGGCCTATCCTCGCGAGATAGAGGACGTCTTGTTCGAGAACCCCAAGATACAGATAGCTGCCGTCATTGGCCTACCGCGACCTGAAGACCCTTCGAATGAGTTTGTGAAGGCATTCATCGTTCTGAAGGACGGTGAAACAGCGACTCCTGAGGAAATCATCGAATGGTGTCGCGACAGAATGGCAGGATTCAAGCGACCACGAGAGATTGAAATCGTAGACTCATTACCATTGAGCCAGGTTGGCAAGGTCCTTCGGCGAGTACTCAGGGATGAGGAACTAGAGAAGAGGGGCTTCAAGTAGGCCCGCTTGAACTGAAAAGAATCAGGTTCTGCGGGACTCGTCTGCACGGCCTGCTATGCCGCCGAGGAAGAACGGCCAGCCTAGAATGCCAATCCCTGCAAAGTACGGGATTCCGGTGATTGCCTCAATTATCTCCATCACAAGAAGTCCGACTCCGATGATAAGAAGGCAGTTGTAGAGAAGCTCTCTGCGGCCGGACATGCAGTCCATCAACTTCTGACTGAACATAAGGCTGCGGAGCGCAGCAGTCGAATGCTGCGGAGGAAACGCATAAAAGCTGCTCCCAGTGGCACTCCGCTTGAAGAGTCTAGGGCTTGACCCTAGACCCTCTCAAATGTGGCTCGGACCGATGCACCGCAATACTTGCATTCTGCCTCCAATGGGCCTACCCAGTCAATGTCCTCTTGCGATAGTGAAGCTCCACAATTGGGGCATTTTGTAGGTACTCGAACAGTCCTAATATCTGAGCCATCTGACCGCCTCTCTCCTCTATGTTCATCCGGGATGGCATATTCTGGGGCGTCCATAGTGAAATGCCTCATTCTGCGAAGCTGCCTTCTCTGGAGCATTCTTGCTCTGTGAAGTGACATTCCGCCTCGCCTTCTGATGGAGCCGAAGACGACGATCAGAATACAGACTACGAATACAAATGGAAGTATCATGAAGGGCATGAGCCAGCCCCAGAGATCAAACCCGGGAAAGAGATCATCAGCCGGTGGTCCGTGAGCATCATCATACACTCCGATGTCATAGCTGCCAGATGTATCACCATAGACTGAGTTCTCATGGACACGGATGTAGACTGTTTCGGTCGAACTCAGGTCAAAGTCTACAGAGGGATAGTGTCCCCAGCCTGTACCGCTGGCAATGATAATGTCCGTGAAGGCACTATCCCGTGCAACTGTGACATTGATCTCTAGATCAGAGAACATGGAAGTCCTTGCCACAACTGTCCAGTGCCCTGCAGTGAGAGTGACTTCGTAGTCGTTCGGGTCATAGAATGAGTCATCGCGTCCCCAGATGAATTCACTCTCTCTCTCCTCATTGGGCACTAGGTTAGTCTGGGCAGCCACTGAGCTGACGAACAGCAGCAAGGTCACTGCTAGTGCAAATACGACCAATATGAAGCGACGACGAGTCTTCAACCTTCTTTCTCCTTGGGTCTGGGTTGTCATTCTGTCATTTAGACTTGACGGGGATGTCGGAACGATGCGCATATGGGTTCCTCTCGTTTATTAGGGACGAGTGAAATGAGGATGGGTTGCGGCTTGAATGTATCAAGTGCGTGGTGATAGGTTTGAATTGGAAAAGAATTGGAGCATGGTGTGGTATAATTGCAGGCGTTCAGTTTGTCATTATCACCTTCACAATCATGTTGTTCTACCCCGAGGGTTACTCCTTCTTGGAGAACTCGTTCAGCTCATTGGGACTTTCTGTGACCCGAGGCATTCCTACGCCTCAAAACTGGTTCATGTTTGCAACTGCCACGACGCTTGCTGGAGGACTATCGATACCGTTCTGGTTGTCAATCCGGACTGTCTTCACAGAAACAACACCGTTGAAGGCACTCAGCTGGATTGGTACCATCCTGGGTGTTATTGCAGGTCCCTTGCTCGCGGGAGTAGGCATCTTTGCTGGAGATGTATACCCAGCACAGCATGGATTCTCAACTATCTACTTCTTCCTGTTGTTCTCCTCAGCGATCATCATCTATTCGATTGCAATCCTCCTCAACAAGGACTACGAGAATGTCTATGCCCTCATTGGGATAATTGTGGCCATCATCTGCTACACTTACGTTCTAGTTCCTGGGTTCGGAAACGCGGCAATGCAGAAACTGGCCGTCTATGCGCTAGTGCTATACTCAGCGTTTCAAGGATACAAGCTGCTGAAGATATTCTAGTCAGCCTTGTCTGATACAGCCTATGGTTGAATAATACTAGGAAGAATGCAAGCGAAGCGTGAGCCCATCAAATCGCGTCGATCAAAGGGTCCTACGATTTCGCTGATTGGGACGCCGCATACTATTACTATTGACCAGATTCTAGCCTCGGCCAACAGGTGACTCCTTGTGTCTTCTTCCCAGCTCAACATAGAGCTCGGCGCCTAGCATGAACGCTTCTTTCATTTCAGGGGACACTTCCTTCATCACCTTGCCAGGAATTCCCAAGACCAAGCTCCCGTCAGGAATAACTGAGTTCTCGGTTACAACCGACCCGGCCCCAATCACACAGTCTTTGCCAACAGTGGCTCCTGTGAGTACAACGGCCCCCATCCCTACGGCGGTTCGGTCATCAATCTCGCATCCATGAATGACACTGTTATGACCAACCGTAACATAGTCACCAAGCTTGGTTGGATTGAAGGGAGTGACATGAACTGAACAGTTGTCCTGAACGGACGTCCCCCTGCCTATGGTAATCCTATTGAAGTCTCCACGAAGAACCGCGTACTCCCAGATGCTACAATCCTCGCCAATCTCGACATTGCCAATCACTGAGGCGCGAGGAGAAACATACGCCTTCGGATTGACTTCTGGCTTGTTGCCTTCAAACTCATAGAGCCCCATTCGATGCACCACTCGGTTGCGTACAACTCCTTGTCCTTAAGAGTATTGAAAAGGGACGTGTCCAGGATAGGCTCGAATAGCATTGCCAGTCACGCCTCTTCATTATCCAGTCGGCTTCGCCCTCTCGAAATCAAGCAGGCGCCTCTCTCTGCCTGGTCTTGTGGTTGGATCGTTCATTCCCGACCTTGAAGTGCCGATCATGTGGATTCTGTTCCCGAGTCTTCCGGACCATCTAGTGCTTCACAGTCTAATCGGTGTATTGACATTAGGGACTCTCGCCGCCGTTACATTGACTAGGCTTCTATACGCCCCAATCATTTCTACGCTCTTCAATGTCGATCGAGAACGACTGGACGAGGCTTGTAGAGTCACTCCGAATCTTGTACTTTCATGCATACTTGGGGCAGTCTTCCACCTTGCGCTCGACATCCCAATGCATCCATACAATCCGGTTCTGTGGCCATGGATCAACCCATTCGAGATTGTAGGCGTCCTGGTCCCATTCATTGGATTCGGTGGAGCTAATCTTTTGCTCAGTGTGGCCATGGGAATCTGTGGAATGGCTATTCTGCTCGGGCACTTGGGCAAGAATCTGTGGGAGAAAGTCTGGCTTGGTGACAACTGAAACTTCTGATATCCGGCAGTATCACGCGGATGTCCTCACTGGAACAAACCACTCTTCAAGTGAAACCTGTGAATGTGTGTCCAAGACGTCGCCATTCTGATATAGATGGCGAAGGAATCGGTTATAGGTTTCAACGCTTGGGGTTCGCACAGTTGCAAATAGACTGTAGTCCTCACTCGTCCGATGAAGATCCCAGACTTCATCCATCATGCTAATCTTTCGGGCTGTTTGCGCAATCCTACCCGGTGTGGGCTTGATTTGTAAGAAGAACTTGATTGGCATTCCGATGTTTTCGAACTTGATGTCTACGGAATAGCCAAGTATCGCTCCACGGGCTTCTAAGCGTTTCAAAGCCTTTGACACGGCAGGTTGACTCAGACGAGGGTCCATAGTCTTGCCGATGTCACTCTGAGACAATGGAAAAGGATTCTCTTCACTGGGAGCCTGACGATAGATTCTGCTCATCAAGTCCCAGTCCTTTGAAGATACGAGTCGTGGTCGTGGTGGACTGTTCTCCAAAGTGAAGCCATGGGTCTTGTACGTCGCTAAGACCTGAACCAGTTGATATTTCTCTGCCCGAGATTTCGCGACAACTTGATCCACCCTATCAAGAAATCCCTCAAAGGTGCCAGTGCCTCGAAATCGGAACAGGCCATGAAGGGAATGTTCACCTGAGATTCCATCGAGTGACTCCAACTCGACCATCTTCAAGAGTCCCTGACTCACATCAAGCTCACGTGGGTTTGTCTTGATGAGAAGTATGGTGTTGCGTTCAGCATAGACTTGCGCTGGATCAAAGACTGTCACATAGGCCAGAATAACTCTGTCTTGAACCATCTTCCGAATCGCCCGGGCAACCCAGTTGCGACTCTTCCCAATCCTGTTCCCAATCTCAGCATGACTCGACCTAGAATTCTCTATGAGCACTCTTAGAAGACTCTGCTCCTTCTCCGTCATGGATTGCATGAATTCAGAGCCACCTCGATGCGATTCATTCCCCAGTGTGATGTAGGATTCATATATATCCTATCCTCCGCATCTGCTGGTGATTACAATGACTGGCTATAAGGTAAAAGACATTGGTCTTGCCGAAGAAGGCAGGATGCTCATCGAGTATGCGGAGAAGCACATGCCTGTGCTGATGCATCTCAGGAAGAAGTACTCCAAGAGCAAGCCACTCAAGGGGATGAAGGTTGCCGGTTGCCTACATGTGACAAAAGAAACTGCAGTGCTTGTGGAGACCCTACGAGAAGCTGGTGCAGAGGTTGCCTGGTCAGGATGCAATCCCCTATCCACGAATGACAAAGTGGCCGCGGGACTAGCTGCGAATGATGTACCTGTGTATGCTTGGTACAATCTGAACACTGAGGAATACTACTGGTGCATAGAACAGACTCTCAAGACCGAGCCGACGCTGACGCTTGATGATGGTGCGGATCTTATCTTCACACTTCACAACAAGCACCAGGAATTGATACCTAATCTCTATGGAGGGTCCGAGGAAACCACGACCGGCGTGATTCGTGTTCGTGCAATGGCTGAGGATGGTGCCTTGAAGTACCCAATCATGGCTGTGAATGACGCTGACACCAAGCACATGTTTGATAATGTCTATGGCACGGGGCAGAGCGTTTTCGATGGTGTCATGAGAGCCTCAGCTATCCTGATTGCTGGAAAGACAGTGATCATAGGTGGCTATGGATACTGTGGGCGAGGAATGGCTGACCGTGCAAGAGGTCTGGGTGCGAACGTGATTGTCACTGAAGTCGACCCAGTCCGGGGCCTCCAAGCCAGAATGGACGGATTCAGGGTCATGCAAATGAGCGAGGCAGCTCCTGAGGGTGACTTGTTCCTGACAGCCACAGGTATGAAGGATGTCATCACTGGAGAGCACATGAAGGTCATGAAAGACGGTGCTATGATGGGCAATGCAGGTCATTACAACGTAGAAATCAACGAACCCGATCTCATCGCGCTTAGCAAGGGTCCGAAGAAGAGAGTACGTCACGCTCTTGACGAATACGTGTTGAAGGATGGTCGTCGTCTTTACCTGCTTGGGGAGGGGCGATTAGTTAATCTAGCTGCGGCCGAAGGACACCCAAGTGAGGTAATGGACCTCTCGTTTGCAGGACAGCTCAATGCAATGATTTGGATGACAAAGAACGGGAAGGACCTCAAGCCAGCTGTATATGATTTCCCGAAAGAGCTTGATATGCAGACGGCTATGTCGAAGCTAGAAACAATGGGTATCAAGATAGACAAATGGACGCCGGACCAGGAAGCTTACGCGAAGGCCTATGCAGAAGGGACCTGATAGACTTGGATTGATTCAGGAGTTGCCACAACTCCTCCTCCCATGGTCACTCGACCAAGGGCACTTTAGAGTGTCGAAGAGTCCAATTTCAGCTTGAAGACTCGTTCAAACTTGTCAAGTTTGGGCTTGATGACGATCTGACAGTACCGCTGGTTTGGGTTTCGCCGATAGTAGTCTTGGTGGTAGTCCTCTGCTCTGTAGAACTCCTGAAGAGGAGAAACTTCAGTTACAATGGGGTTCCTCCACTCTCCACTTGCGTCGAGTTCAGCCTTAGCTCTCTCCGCGGCATCTCTCTGTTCTTCATTATGATAGAATATGACAGAACGATACTGAGTTCCAACATCATTACCTTGACGATCCAGGGTTGTGGGGTCGTGAGTATTGAAGAACACCTCAAGTAGTTCTTCATAGCTTATCTGTTCAGGATCGTACTCGATTTGACAGACTTCCGCATGACCAGTTCTACCGGTGCAGACCTGTTCGTACGTGGGATTCTGCACATGGCCTCCTGCATATCCAGATACTACTGATCCTACACCTTTCAATTGCTGAAATACAGCCTCTACACACCAGAAACATCCGGCTCCAAATGTTGCGAGTTCCATAGTAGGATTCCGTGATTTATCCTAATCAAATGGCGGAAAGCGGCAGACGTGAAGAAGATATGTACCGGCGGCTATTGACATCGACCTATCTTTCGGACGTAGCTCTCGATATCGAACTTTCTCTCAAGACCTCTTGCGCTCATGTAACGAACTTTGCCAAAGACTGGCCTCTCTCCCCAAGCACGGTCGTGCTTGCCAAAGCACCAGGCCACCCCTGCATAGCCATTCGGGTCACGACCATCAAGCTCATACTTGTTGTTTAGATAGAGTGCAGTCCTATAGGCCATCTCGGGTGAGGGACTCCACTCCAAGATCTTTTTCCCCCAATACATTCGCATGTAACCATGCATCTTCCCTGTTTTGACCATCTCAGTCTGGGCTGCGTTCCAATACGGATCATGCGTTTCGGCGAGTTCAAACTCATCTGAAGTGTATATGAATTCGCGAGCGTCACTTGCGTGTTCGTCTAATGTTGTCTTCGCCCATCCAGGAAGGCATTCTATAGAGTCGTAGCTCCTGTTGTAGTAGACGAAATTCATACTCAGTTCTCGACGTATGATGAGTTCCTCCAAGAAGGACTCGACACCCGGATGGTTGACTCTTTGGACCTGCAAGGCAATGAAGAGAGGAGAAATCTGACCGAAATGAAGGTATGGGCTGAGATTTGATAGATAGTCCTTGGAGGGGTCATTCCTAGACTTGTGGAATTCATCGATTTTCCTCTGGATGAAGTCATCAAGTGCCTGTTTCGCTTTGTCAGTACCTCCCTGGAAATCTGGTACTGGCTCAACACTTCTGTCTATGTCAATTGACTGAATCAGTTTGACAGGATTGGTCAGATCCAGCGAATCGACCTCCAAACCTCGCAATGGTTTCTCAATTCGATTTTCTGCAATTGGGTACAGAAAACGATCTACATGCCTCTGAATCTTGGGCCGCAGCGTTCCCGCAGAGTATTCCTCCTTCACAGAGGCCACTTCTATTGGAACGATGACATTCGTTTC
>JBHLOD010000055.1:0-7390 GCA_048940825.1 Promethearchaeota archaeon
CAAAGAGTCCTAACGCGCTAGCATTGGCATATTCAACATACAAGTCAAGATTGAAATCCAAGACAGGAATCAACATGGAGTCCGCGATTTCTCTGAAACGCTTCCTATCTTTCCCCATGTCAATCACATTTCCTGAGAAGTGACACCAATGTCAAGCGTGTGAATTCTTAATAGTTCCTAATAAGTGTTCATAATTCCTATGTCTTGCCCGAGGTGCTGTTCTTTGACCGTTTGCGCGGGTCATCAAGAATGCGATGCTATGATGCTATTATACCTGAGCATTACCAAGTTTTCTCGCAACCCCATTGGCCTCTAAGCGATTCGATTGTGTCCTTAGCCAATGGCAACAACTTAAAGGGTCGGACTGAAACACGGTGAAGGGCCACGAACTAGGAAGGAGAATCCGAGAGGTTTGAAGAGCATCTTATCTATCGATGTAGACAGCTGCACGGGTTGCCGTAACTGCGAGATTGCGTGTTCGGTATTTCACACAGAATCATTCAATCCTGCAAGATCCCTGATACGGGTACTGAAGGACGAAACTCAAGATCTGATCATGCCCATGGTCTGCCTACAATGCGAGGTCCCGCTATGCGAAGCTGCTTGCCCAACAGATGCCATCGTTGAGAACGAGAGAGGAATCCTCTACGTGGAGAAGGATGAATGCATAGGCTGCATGAACTGTGTCACCGCTTGTATCTACGGAGGGATTGAGATAGACCCTCTGACCAAGAAAGCCGCAAAGTGCGACTTGTGTTTGGGGGACCCAGCATGCGTGAAGGCGTGCGACTATGGGGCAATTACGTTCGTTGGAGCAACAGATGAAGGGCTAAATCAACGGAAGCAAGGCATCGAGGCACTCGATCACATTTACAGTCCCGAATCACAGGAGGCATAGAAATGACGTTTCCATACAAAGGTTATGCAGGTCATTACGCAGACATCGACCTCACGAAGGGGAAAGTCCACAAACGCGAGATGGAGAAGGAATGGGCGAGGCTCTATCTTGGTGGAACAGGAGTTGCAGCCAAGATTCTGTGGGAGAGCACCGGACCCGAAACGGACCCTCTATCTCCTGACAACGTCCTGGTTTTGGGTACTGGACCTCTGACTGGAGTTATGTTCTCACCCTCAGGGAGGATGATGTTTGCAGCCAAAGGACCACTTACGGGAGTCTGGGCGGAGTCTCATGCGGGCGGTTTCTTCGGCCCCGAGGTAAAGTACGCTGGATTCGACTTCGTCATATTTCGTGGAAGATCACCCAAACCAATCTATCTGTTGCTGCGTGATGGGGAAGCGGAGCTTCTAGACGCATCCGATCTATGGGGTCGTGAAACCAACGTTGTGACCGACATGATGCGAGAGGAGCACAAGGACCCTGACTTGAAGACTGCAATCATCGGCCCGGCTGCAGAGAATGGTGTGCTATATTCCTGCATAACGGTTGATATCTATCGCGCAGCTGGACGTGCCGGTTTGGGGACCGTTATGGGATCCAAGAACGTGAAGGGCATAGCAGCAACGGGGTCTTTGGGTCTTGAGGCACATGATATGGACAAGTACCTAGAGGCCAACGACAGAGAGATGGAGAAACTCAACGATCCCCTCTGGACTGACTCCCTAGGATCACTACGGAATTATGGCACGACTGACCTTGTGGCCGTAATAAACGAGATTGGCAGATTGCCTACAAAGAACCACTGGACTGGCTTCTATGATGATGCTGATGACATTGGCCCAGAAACCATTGCCGAAAACTACAGAGTTGGACAAGAGGCTTGTCACGGCTGTTCTATCGGTTGCAAGTACATATATCGTGTGAAAGAAGGAAGATTCGCATATGGTCCAGCTGGAGGGCCGGAATACGAGTCTCTGATGGCATTTGGATCGAACTGTCTGAACAATGACATCGAGTCAATATTCCACATGGGCACCAGGTGTGACCAACTTGGAATGGATACGATATCATGCGGAAAGTCCATTGGATTCGCCATGGAGCTCTGGGAGAAAGGCATTATTACTGAAAAGGACACGGACGGTCTGGACCTCTCATGGGGCAATGTCGATTCAATGGTCGAGCTAGTTGAGAGGATAGCGAAGAGAGAAGGCTTCGGAGACGTGCTTTCGAAGGGCGTCAGAAAGGCTGCAGAGATAATTGGAGGCGATGCGTGGAAATATGCAGTACATGTGAAAGGCCTTGAAGCGTCTGGCCAAGACCCGAGAGCTCACCAATCGATCGGCCTCACGTACGCCACCAATGTGCGAGGTGCAGACCACCTAAGGAGTCTCTCAAGTCTTGAGGAACTAGGGTACCCAGACATCGTCGAGAGGAGGTTTGGCAAAGGGAAGACCAAGGCCATTCTTGACATAATGTCACCCGAACATAAGGGAGAAGTTGTAAAGGACATCGAGGACCTGTATGCGCTTGTAGACAGCGCAGTAATCTGCAAGTATGGAACGATGTGGCCTCCCGTATTCTACTTTGATACCTTCGAGAATGTCATAGCACCACTAACAGGTATGCAGGAATGGTCCAACCTCAAGTTTGTCAAACAAGCCGCAGAACGCATCTCTCACTTGCGGAGAGCATACAACCACAGACTTGGAGTGACTCGAAGGGAGGAGAACCTTCCAATCAGGCTCAAGGAGGAACCGATGCCGACTGGACCGTCAAAGGGAGGACTGCCAGACATAGAAAAGATGCTCGATGAATACTATGACTTCCGGGGTTGTGATAGAGAAACAGGATTCCCCAAGAAGTCGAAACTTATGGAACTCGAGTTGGAATATGTCGCGAAAGATCTAAGCAAAAGAAGAATGCTAGCACAGGAGTAGTTTCGATGACAGATCTTCGGGTTGAGATAGCAGGATTGAAGTTTCGAAACCCCGTCTTCACCGCTGCAGGACCCACCTCTAGAAACGGCATGACTCTGCTCAATGCGGCGGCAGGTGGAGCAGGGGGATTAGTGGCGAAGACTGTTAGCGTCAAGCCCGCAGAGGTCCCAAAGCCCAATATGGCGGCCATCGGTCGTGGGAGGATCGTTTCTAGACGGGGTATTCTCAACGCAGAGCTTTGGAGTGAGTTGCCATTCGAGAGATGGTATGAGAAAGAATACGAGATTGCACTTGGGGCAGGTCTACCAGTGATAGCCAGTGTGGGCTATACTCCAGAAGAAGTGGCCACTCTTGCACCGAAGATAGAGGAGAAGGGGGTACATGGTATCGAGTTTAGCACACACTACGTTGGTGGCCACACGGAGATAGCCAAGGCACTCAGAGAGTCAGTAGACATCCCAGTCTTTGCGAAACTGAGCCCGAAAGTTGATGTGGCAGAAGTGGCAAAGTCACTGGACAGATTAGTCGACGGGATAGTTGCTATCAATACATACGGACCCTGCCTGAGAATAGACATTGAAACTGGCAGGCCAATGCTCGGAAGTGAGTCGGGGCAAGGATGGATGAGTGGTTCAGCACTGAAACCTATAGCATTGAGGTGTGTTGCAGACATTGCAAAGTCTACAAAGAAACCTATCATCGGTGTCGGGGGGGTCATGAGCGGGGAGGACGCAATTGAGTTCTTCATGGCAGGCGCGTCAGCAGTTGAGGTCTGCACAGCAGCAATCCTAGAAGGTGACACAGTCTACGGACGCATCGCATCTGAGATCCAAGAATGGCTTGGCGAACACAGTTACAGTTCTGTTGAGGATGTGAAAGGGATAGCACTTCCACACATTGAGAAGGGCATCGTTCTAGAACCCCCACCCAAGCTTGACCGTGAACGTTGCACATTGTGTGGACTTTGCAAGAAATCATGTGTATACCACGCAATCTCAATTGACAAGGCCAAAGGTCTCATCGATATTAACAAAGAGCTATGCGAGGCCTGTGGTATGTGCATCTCAGTGTGTCCGCACGATGCGCTTAGCGTTGACTAGAACTGTTCAGGTGTTACTAGAGAAAGGGTAGTTCATCAAGTCCTGTTGTGAGTAGCTTTGCCTTGCCCTTGGTCACAGCGTAGTCATTCTCGATCCTGACTCCACCTATCTCCTTGAAATACACGCCGGGCTCTATCGCCATGACGTTCCCGACTGCAAAATGGTTCTCTCGTTGATACATGCTTGGCCCCTCATGCACAGCAAGACCAATACCATGACCTAGACCATGCGTCATGCCTTCACTAGCCGCTGGGTTCAAACGACGCGAGTCATATCCGGCCTTCTTCAGTGTTTCAGCGCAGGCGAGATTCACATCGTCGATCTTGGCTCCATCCGTGAGTGCATCTACTGAAGAGTCAGCCGCCGCCTTGACAGACTCGAACATATGACGAACCTTCTCGCTCACTGAACCCTTGAAGAACGTTCGAGTGACATCTGCAACATAGCGTTCCATCTTCAGCCTAGGGAACACGTCCAAGATTATGGGAACCTCAGCTTTGAGCTCGTCCTCTGGAGCACCAAGATAATGCCAGTCAAAGCCCTTGTCACCCACAGCCAAGATTGTGTCCTCGGCGGAGTGAGCGCCCTGATCCAGCAAGAAATGCTCGAGAGTCAGCTTGACATTCTTTACGGTCAGCGGCTTGCCTTCATACATCAACGTCTTCTTCGGACCGACTTCTGAATCCTTCACCATCTCCATTACTTTTGATATGGCACTAGTCGTTGCGTCCCCAGCCTTCTTAATCGCTCTAGTTTCGCTCTCGGACTTGGTTGCCCGTGCATCCATCATGATATCAGAAACGACCTTAACGTCGTAGCCGAGATTGAGAACTGTTTCATACACCTTTGAAGATGTGTCATCTGGAATCCCAATCGTCTTTCCTGTGAACACACTGCGCAGAATGTCGTCAAAGATCACATCAAGGTTCTCATCAGGTCGCTTGTTCTCTTTCATAAGTTTGAGAAATACGTCAGTGACATCATGAGTAGTCTTGATTCGACTCTCTTTTTGAACACGACTGAGAGTGTGGAAGCCAGCTGCAACAACTGGTTTGTCGTTTATGTTCTGGATGAAGACAATCTCATCATTAGATCTGAATCCTGTAAGCCAGAAGAGGTCATTCATCTTGAAGGCACTTCCAGCAGTGAAGAGTGCGTCAATCCCATATTTCCCCATGAGAGCGTTCAGATCGTCAAGCAAATGTAGCACCAAGCTAGTGGAACCAAGTGCACATGAAAAGCCTTCCCTCAGGCTTGCGAATACGGCTTCATTCTTCGTAACACCTGTTCCTTGCTGGGAAGATTATACGGACCAACGTTTTCAACGTTGAATGACGAGCATGTGGCTCCGAACAGACCCGCGCGCCTTACATCACCGGTTCGCATATACTCAAGCAGGAATCCAATCGTATAGCTGTCACCACATCCGGTAGAGTCAACCTGAGCATTAGCAAGGACTAGAGGAATATCCACCTGTATATTTCGCGTATATATCGTTGAGCCTCTCTTGTCACGTGTGACAATCACCATCCTTGGCCCCAGAGCAAGCAGCTCCGTTGCCGCAGAGAGCTCGGACTTTGCGTCTACTGCAAGCTCGAGTTCGCTATCGTCTAGCTTCACAACATCTGTCAGGCTGACTACCTCATCACGATCCGGCCATTCTCTCTCGACGACATCTTCGCCTTCGACATCTCTCAGATACCCTTGCACATCAAGAGAAACTAGACCTCCACTCGACCTGGCAATTTCAATCATAGAGAGTGGTATCTCCTCTGCGGTCAGTGGGCAGAAGTGGTATATACTAGCCCCAAGATACTTTGTTTGCATGTCATCAGGTTTCAGGGGAGGAGCGCTTGCCTCAAGCCTTTGGGTTCGTACTCCCTTCTCATCATACTCATTCACAAAACGCGTGGATTTGCGACCTCTGTAACGCAGGCCATCAACATCCAGACCAGAGTCCTGAAGAGTCTGTAAGTAATCTTCCTCGAAATCGGTACCTACGCAGCTTACGATTCCAGCCCCGAAGGCATCAAGTTTCATTGCGAGCATTGCATAGGCCGTACCGCCTCCAAGAACTTCCCTTGTAGTTTCTGGTGTGATGATTAGATCCCTGCTCAGGTGACCGACAACTACAATCTCCATTCCCGAAGCCTCCAGCACTAGCCTCTTGCTGTAGTGACCAGACGCCTGTCCTTCAGCAATGTCACCTATAATTCCTCTGAATCCTCTTGCCATGTCACACTTCGCAACGGTTAAAATCCCTAGTGGCACGTTCGTAGGTTGAGTTGACGATTTTGGCAACGGTCACCGTGAAGTTCTTCGCAACAGTTCGCGAGGCAGTCGGCAAGAGAAGTGCTGAGATGCAGGCTGCAACCATAAGAGAACTGTTGGAGCTCCTAAAGCAGACATATGGGAAACGCTTCAGCGACACAGTGATTGATGAGGAGACTGGTGAGCTGAAACGGTTCTACCAGTGTATGGTGAATGGAAAGCGCATCGAGCTTCTGAATGGTTACGAAACAGAACTGAACGATGATGACTCAGTGGCCCTATTCCCTCCCGTTGGAGGAGGTTAGACCCTAGTTCGTTCCCGAGAGAGGTATGGCGCCGATGGTTGACCTGGTCGTGAGAAATGCGCGACTTCTACTAGAATCGGGGCTAACGAGAGGAGGATTTGGGGTTGACCAAGGTCGCATAAGCGTGATTGCAAGAGATGAGCATTTGCCCGATGCAGATGCTATGGTTGACGCCGAGGGCAACATCGTTATGCCTGGCCTAATTGACGGACACGCACACATTCACGATCCCACTATGCTTGACCACGAGGATTTCACAACCGGTTCTCGGGCTGCAGCTGCCGGAGGTGTCACAACAGTCATTGACATGCCTCTGACCAATCAGGTTGATACGCCCCAGATTGTGAACGAGAAGATCAAACAAGGAGAGCAGATGTCCATCGTTGATTTTTCGTTCTATGCAGGGATGCTGAATTCAGAGAACTACTCGATGATACCTTCAATGATCGAAAGGGGAATCGCGGCCTTCAAGGCGTTTACATGCGAACCCTATTTCTCGCATGATGGAGTTCTGGTCCAATCACTAAGTACTGTCTCCGAGTACGGCGGGCATGTTACTGTACACTCGGAGAATCAGGGCGTCCTTGACGAGTTCAAGAAAGATATGGAGGGAGAATGGGACGCACCCATCAGTCACTCTCTTGCCAGGCCAAACCTTGCAGAACAACTGGCAATCAGACAAATGGTCAGCATCGCAGAACAGACTCACGGACACCTGCACGTAGCACACGTTACCACCAGCGAAGGTATAGTCGAGATTGAGCGCGGAAAGCTGAGAGGAGTGATGGCAACCACTGAAGTGTGTCCCCATCACCTTGTCTTCCAAAGGGATGATATGAATCGACTCGGCCCCAAGAGCAAGATGAACCCACCACTCAG
>JBHLOD010000056.1:0-7381 GCA_048940825.1 Promethearchaeota archaeon
TGGCATCCACATCAGCAGTCCACTCTCCAGATACGTCATGTGTTATCCAGACGTCCGTTTCGTTGGCAAGCGGGAACACATCCGAAGTGCCATAATAGACTACAGTGGTGCTAATCCAGAGGTCGGTTGTGGAGATATCTCCTCGATCATCCGATAGGATAGGTGCACTCACATAGTCAAGCCTTGTTTCCACATCCCAATCAACTTCATAGAAGTCTTCGTCTGTATCTGAACCATCGGTCACAAACTGTCTTACATCCACGTCAGCTAGGTCCATGTGATCCCAGTCTACTTTCAGCGCCCAGACGATCCCAATCTCTGTCGCGCTTGTTGTTGCTGCAGACCAGGCCGCAAGCATTATGTAATCAGAACCGTCCTCGACTGAGAACGTCGCTCCTGAAACCGTGTAGCGGACCCTCCAGATTAGCTGTGTGCGAGCGTTGTCATACATTGTCAGCTCTACGTACTGGATGTCGCTGTATCCATCCATGTCGCTCACATTGGATGTAATTAGATAGAATTGATGTTTCGCATAGAGCGTGTTATCCGCATTGGTCAATACTGGTGCAGAAAGATTCTCAGGCACATTGTTCGGTGCCACGGACCAGGTGACCTGTTGCGTATTGGTGACAAACGCGGTAATCCCATATTGCGTTTCCAGAGCAACAACACTTGCATTGTACAAGTAGACTACGTCACTATGAGTGTCCACAAACATCGACTTGTTGGCATCTGTAAATGAATTCCAATGAGTTGCGTTCCTATGGATACCAATCTGGTAGGTCGTGCAGCCCATAGAATCATACTCGTAGACCACAGTGAGGCTGAAGTTTGCCTGATGGCCGTTGAATGGAGTCGCATCGTCAACACTTATCGTGATTGATAGCCTATCGAATATGCAGTAGGTTGCATCGTTCTGTCTGATTGTAGATATGCCGTGAGAACCGTCGCTCGCGGACTCCACTGAATAGCCGTATCTGCCAACGATTGACTGATCAAAGACTGTGTCATTCAACAAAAGATACCCATCAAACGGAGTGGAGTCATAATCGTGAATTGCGGTCGCAACGATTCCACTTGCATTCTCATTGATGTTTATCCGTTGGTCGGCAGGACCCGTTATTGAGATTGTTAGGCTGTCCCAGATGCAGTATGTCTGATCGTTCTGTGAGATGACATAGATTCCAAAGGAGTCGTCGCCACCTGCTGATGTTACCGTGTAGCCTTGCTTCTGAGCAGTGCCGTATTCGAAATCTGTGTTGTTCAAAACCAAGATACCATCATACTCACTACCATCGTAGTCATAGACTGCGGTCGCAACGATTCCACTTGCATTCTCATTGATGTTTATCCGTTGGTCGGCAGGACCCGTTATTGAGATTGTTAGGCTGTCCCAGATGCAATAGACCTCGTCGTTCATGCCGATGACTGTAATGCCGTGGATATCGTCGCCTGATGCGCTGGATACCTCGTAGCCCTGTCGCTGGGCAGTCGGGTAGGAGAGCTGGGTGTTGTTAAGGTTCAGGGTGCCGTCGTATGAGGCGCCATCATAGCTGTATATGGCGCTTGCCTGGATGGATGCGCTCTCGTCAATGTTGATTCGATCGTCATTTATTGTCATAGTGATGTTGAGAGAGTCCCAGATGATTATTGGAGGACCGTTTGTGTAGAATGCAGTTAGACCATGATAGCTGTCAGTGATCGATGTTACAATGAAGACATATCGGCGAACAGAGGAGGATGCTCGGTCCTGGGTCCAGCGATACTCGAAAGAATCCCAGGTCATTGCAGAGCCATTTAGATATATAGAGCCCCGAGAGCCAGTGAAGAGGACTTCATCATACTCATAGATTACTGTTGCCGTGATTGCTTGGGTAGTTCCAACGTCGCAGCGACTATCAGTGACCGTATAACCTGTAACTCGAAGGCGGTCCCATATGACTGACTTGACATCGTTTTTGCTGATGACAGTGATACCAAGTGTGTCGCCACTGGCACTCTCCACCGTATAGGCATGCTCACCAACGGTGTCATAGTCGTATCTCGTGCCGTTCAGAGTCAATATGCCGTCATAGCTGGTGCCATCGTAGTCGTAGTGGGCATCAACATGGATTGACGCATTTGCACCTATGTCGATTCGAGAATCATCCACCGTGATTGTGACAGTTACCGAGTCCCATATGCAGTAGGTTTCGGCATTGACCGAAATCGCAGTGATGCCGTATGTATCTCCAGAAACGGACGCAACTTTGTAGCCTCGACGTCCCACTGAGGAGTACTGATACGTGGTATCATTCAAGAGGAGGACTCCATCAAATGCTCCAGAATCATAGTCGTATATTGCAGTGGCAACAATACCACTTGCGTTTTCATTGACATTGATTCTCTGGTCAGTTGGATTAGCAATAGAAATGGTCAATGAATCCCAGATCTGCTGCAGTGACTTGTCATTCTGATTCGTTGCGACAATGTCGTGCAGGTTGCCTGACACGGAGACTAGGTTGTAGGTGAAGGACTGTGCAGGGTTCTTTGTTTCCCCAAAGTCCCAGACGCCGCCAGCTCCAGAATATGATGCTGTCACACCGTTAATGATTACGTTGCCATCCGAAACGGGAGCCGAGTCGTATTCATACTGGAGTGTTACATGGCAGTCTGCGACCAAGCCCACGTCAATCCTATCATCGTCTGACAAGTATGAAACAACAATTACTCTATCCCAAATAACATCTTGTGACTGGAGATTCTGGTTGACACTGGAGATTCCGTAGGCATTGGCGGTGCAAGCCACTAAGTCATAGACTCTCTGTACAACCGCAGACTCAACATTCTCGAAGGTCCAGACACCATCACCACTATGGGATGCAGTGATGCCATTGACAGTAACTGTGCCGGTGGTCACAGGACTGTCATTGTACTCATATTCGATTATCACGTTGACCTCTACAGTGTCATCTACGTTGACATGGTTGTCTGCTACTACATAGTTCCGTACCACGACCTGATCCCACACTACGAGCTGAGCCTGAGAGTTCTGGTCGACTGAGGAGATGCCCACAGCGTTGTCAGTGCATGCAACCGTGTTGTAGATTCTCGAAGTCACTGCCGGCTCAGACTCGGTTATTCCCCAGACACCTGAGGCCAATTTGGCTGCAATGACCCCATTGATCGTCACCGTTCCATCTGTCACAGGCACGTCGTCGTATTCGTACTCAATTGTAACATTGATGTCCACGAGGTCGTCAATGTTCACCCAGTCATCTAGGACTGAATATCCCCGCACAGTTATTTGGTCCCAGATGACAATCTGAGATTGACCATTTTGGTCGACTAGGTTGAGTCCATGGGCACCCCCGGCAAAATCGACCAGATTGTACGTGTTGGCGGTCACTGTTGACTCAATCACTGTGGCCATCCAGATGCCTGACTCCATATGATTCGCGAATATACCATTGATGGTGACAGTTCCGTCAATAACAGGCGAATCATCATAGTCATAGGTCAGAGTTGCATTGATGCCTACGCTGTCATCGATGTTGATTCTGTCATCAGCCACCGAGTATGACTGAACCTGCACTTGATCAGCTATGTAAGTGTCTTGAATAGTGCCTTGAAGAAGGTCTGTTCCGCCAGCCCCTCCTCCCTCCGGAACGACAATTGCGGTGTAGGTGTCTAGACCAAGTGCATCGTCAGCATAGCATGTTACGTCAAAAGATCCCGATTCCAAGGTCAGGTCTGACCACGGCCCTATGTTGATACCGTAGTCTGCCGAGGAAATCCAGACATCAGTTTCGTTAGACAACGGATTCAGTGAAGACCCCAGATACACAATGGTTCCTGAAAAGGCAAAGTTCCCATCAAAGGGACCTCTGTCAGCTGTCCCCGAGCCATCATCCAATATCTGACTTGTTACGTCCAACCTCGTTTCGATGTCCCAGTCGACTTCATAGAAGTCTTCATCGCTGGCTGTGCCATCGGTCACATACTGCCTGACATCAACATCTGTCAAGTCAGAATGGTCCCAATCAACCTTGATTGCCCACGTTATGGAAACATCATTGCCCTCAACTAAAGCAAAGGACCATGGAGCCAACTCGATGTGGCCAGTGCCTGATTGCACTGAGAATGTATCAGTAGATACAGCATATTGGATGATCCAAATCTGCTGCGTACGCGAGTCGTCGTATAGAGTGAGTGTAGCATACTGGATGTCCCAGTACCCGTCTGCATCACTGATATTCGAAACTACTGTATAGAACTTGAAACGGGCATACATATTGTCATCGTCGTCCGCATTGGTTAGTTCTGGACCTGCGTCATTGGTGGGGGCTACATTGGGTACTGCGGACCAAACCACTCGTTGTGTGTTGGTCGTAAAGATCGTGATTCCATGCAGAGTTTCGGATTTCAAAACTGACGCGTTGTAGTCATAGGTGACATCAGCGCCAGTATCGACAAACAGGGACTTGTTGGAATTGGTGAATGTCTGCCAATAGGTAGCATTACGCGCAATGACCAATTCATATGAAGTACAAGGCGCACTGTCGTACTCGAATGTCACCATCATTGTGAAGTTCACTAGGACACCATTGTATGGTGTTGCCGAATCCGCTGAAATCAGAATCTGAAGTCGGTCCCAGATACAGAACGTATTGTCATTGGTTGACATCGCCGTGATTCCATGAGTGTCGCCTTCAACACTCAGAACAGTGTATCCTCGCTTGCCCACCGTGCTGTAGGCAAAGTTCGTGTCATTCAAGGTGAAGGTTCCATCAAATGGCATCGAGTCGTAATCATAGACAGCACTCACCGCAATACCACTTGCATTCTCATTGACAGCTATTCTTTGGTCAACGGGATCTGTAATGGCAATCGTCAGACTGTCCCAGATGCAATAGGTTTCATCGTTGCTTGAGATCAAAGTGATTCCGTAGGCATCATCTCCCAGTGCTCCAGTTACGTTGTAGCCCTGTCGCTGAGCAGTGAGGTAGATGAACTGTGTGTTATTTAGAGCCAGCGTACCATCATACTGTGAGCCATCGTAGTCGTACGTGGCTGTCACTACAATACCTGATGCGTTGGTGTTGGTGTTGATTCTCTGATCGATTGGGTCAGTCATATCTATCGTGAGACTATCCCAGATACAATAGACAGCTTCGTTCTTCCGTATAGCTGTAATCCCGTAGCTGTCGTCCCCAGTAGCACTAGCTACAGTGTAGCCCTGTTTTTGAACTGTTGAATAGCTGAACTGTGTGTTGTTTAGATTCAGAGTGCCGTCATAAGTGGCTCCATCGTAGGCATACGCAGCACTTGTATGAATTGAAGCAGTTTCATCAAGATTGATTCTGTGATCACTTATCGTGACCGTCACATTAAGCGCGTCCCAGATTATAGCGGGAGGGGTTGTCGCATCGAATGCGCTAAGTCCATATAGAGAGTCAGTTATCGATGTAACCACAAATGCGTAACGAACCACAGACGATGACGATCGAGTCTGATTCCATTTGAACTCGACGGAGTCCCAAACCATTGCAGTGTTGTTTAGATACACAGTACCCTTTAACTCGGTCAAGAGGAGGCCGTCATACTGATAGATGACAATCGCCGTAATGGTCTGAACTGAGTCAATGTTGCAACGATCGTCTGTTACTGTATAGCTGATTACTCTCAACTGGTCCCAAATCTGTTCAGCCGACTGCGCGTTTTGATTGACGATGGTTATCCCGTTCTCATTATTCAAAACGCTGACATCGTCGTATGTGAAGCTCTGTACGGTCGAGCGGGTTTCGCTGAAGTCCCAGATGCCGTTTGAGCCTGAGTACGTGGCACTAATGTCATTGATAGTGACAGAGCCGTCTGTCACTGGGGTGCCGTCAAACTCGTAGTTCAGGGTTGCATGACCTACACAAGCGGCATCCACGTCTATTCTCGGATCGTCAGTTTCAAGCAAGAGGACAAGGACTCTGTCCCATATGACAGTGTCAGACTTGCTGTCCAGATAGACGGAGGTGATATCGTGTTGGTCTTCATTCGCGTTGCTTGAGTTCACGTAGAAACTGACCATATCAACCGTCATTAGGGGACCAACAATGAGGTAGAAATGGTCAATGTCCCAAGTCATCGCTGTATTGTTCATGTAGAGTATATCACCTGAAACCAAGAGGACGCCATCATATTCGAGCTCAGCCGTCACGTTGACAGTTGTTGTGGCACCATAGTCGATCCTGCCATCAGTGGCAGTGGTCGTCAGTATCCTGATTCTGTCCCAGATGATTGCTTGATTATTGGCCGTCTGGACAAAAGTCGAAAGACCAAAAGTGGATTCTGAGGCGCTCATGACTTCATAACCGACGAGCTCAACGATGGACCTGGTTTCGTTGTGATTCCATACTGAGCTTATGCTGTTCCACATCAACGGTTTGGAGCCATTGAGCTCTGCAGTAAGGCCCCCAGTTATCTCCTGATCGTCATAGTCGTACCTAGCTCTCCACCAAGTCGATCCCTCAGTCCCTACGTCGATCCGGCCATCAACTACATCAGACTGGTAGAACTCAATTCTGTCCCAGATTATGGTAGTATCCAACGCAGTCTGTGTCCACGCTGTAAGACCATAGGTGCCTTCTGATGCAGCCTCGACCTGATAGCCCACAAGCTGAACAAAGTCCATAGTTTCATTGTGCTCCCAAGATGAGGCTATTCCATTCCAGGTTAGGTACTTAGAGCCATTGAGCTCTGCAGTAAGATCACTACTGATCTCTTGATTGTCATAATCGAATCTCGCCCTCCATCGCGTGGACCCCTCTGTGGTCACATCTATTCGTGCGTCAATCACAGTCGAATCATAGAATTCGATTCTATCCCAGATGATAGAAGTGTCACCTACAGTTTGCGTAAAGGCTGTGAGACCATACTTCGATTCGCTGGCTGACGCAATATGATAGCCGAGTCGCTGAACCTCTGTCATCGTTTCATTGTAGTTCCAATAGGAAGAGATACTGTTCCAGACAAGCAGCTTAGAGTCATTGAGATTGGCAGTAAGGTCCGAGGTTATGTACTGATTGTCATATTCGTAGCGGGCTTTCCACCAGGTGCTGCCCTCTGCGTTGACATCGATGCGTCCATCTGCTGAATCGCTTAGGTAAAACTCGATTCGGTCCCAGATGATTGTGGCATTTGAGGCAGTCTGCACCCAAGCTGTGAGGGCATATATCGATTCAGATGCCGATTCGACCTGGTATCCGACCGACTGGCTCGAGGATTTGACCTCGCTGTATTCCCAGTGCAATGAAACACTGCTCCAGGTAAGGGCCTTTGAACCGTTTAGTGAAGCGGTGAGGGCACTTGTGATTTCCATGTGATCATAGTCATAGCGAGCCCTCCACCA
>JBHLOD010000057.1:0-7372 GCA_048940825.1 Promethearchaeota archaeon
AGGTCTACATCTTCCACAGCTTCCTTGAGGTCGAGAACCCCTTTGATTCGACCAAGGGTTGCGTCGATTTCCTCTTGAGTTATCCTCTCCTTCTTTAGGCCCCTTTCCAAGTTCTTCGTTATGGTAGCTATCCCCTTGTCAAGGAACTTCTGTTCAATGTCCCTCATCTTCACCTCATAGCCTGCCTGAGCACATACGTGAGCGATTCCATTACCCATCAGTCCTGCGCCCAAGACTGCTATCTTCTTAATTTCCATCCTTATCGTCCTCTCATCGATAGGTTCGACGTTTCTGGTTCGCGGGCCGGTCTGTAATATGTTTGACTGTCTGATGTTCGACAACACAGGGACTCTGATTATGGACAGCTGGGTCACCAAATAAGTACACGGTAACAAACTTAATACTGAATGATGCGCAGTCAGCCTGAAGAGCTATCAAGCACGATATGCGCAAGCCAGAGGAATAATCATGGGTGAACGACCACAGTTTCTTACTGTTACCTATTCAGATCGGGGCCTCACGACTATGGGGCATGAGAGGAAGATGGTACGCGAGAAAGACGTGAAATTCGACAACGAAGATGGATCAATGGAAGTCACGGACATTCGACTTGTATGGATCAAGAAACCCTCAAGATGGGGGGCAGCAAAGAAGTTTGGAGCACTTGCAGGAGCAGTTGCAGGTGCAGCGATTCTTGAAGGAATCGGACGAGAAATGGGTGGCATTGGCGGACGAGCCGTGCGCGGTATAGGTCGCGGCTTGGGTTTTGCTGCTGTTGGCGCAGCCATTTCATCATGGAGCTCGGACTCGTTCTATAACAAGGATGCCAATGGCAACACGGAGAGTCTGGCTATTCCGATATTGGCAATAAGCCAGGCTGCCCAGAGTGGCAATGATCTGATTGTGACCTTGAAGTCTGGTGGAGATATGCGTTTCAGTTTCAGACAGAAGAGGGTCATTCCATCAATCATGGCCAACATCACGTCAGCTCAGAACGAAGGCAAATGCCCATATTGCGGTCATAATGCTGGAAACGCCGCCTCTTGCCCCCAATGTGGGGCACCAATCGAGGGTGGGCGAGGCGGAGCTCAACCACCTACCGAAAGTGTCACAATCTCAACAGGTGGCGCCGGAGGATTCTGCACCAATTGTGGACAGCAGTACCCTGCCGGAGCCCGGTTTTGCAACAGCTGCGGGCACAGGGTCGGATAGGCGTGGTTACCGGAAGAGGTCTTCCGCAGCTGTCCTATGGACATCCCTGCCGACCTTCCCATCCTCTGCTATTTCGTGGCCCCGTGCAATTACAACCGGTACTGCGTCATCAGCTTGCCCCATCAGCGGTTCTGCGGCAGCTGCGAGCTCGTCGATTTGACAAACAGTAGAACGTTTCAGGATTCTGCCATATAGGTCCCTCCTTCCTCGATTATACCTGAAAGCACCAATTCCGGCACAACCGATGGCAACGTTAAGGGATCCTATTCTCCAAGGTCGACCTTGTGTGTCAGAGATTATCACCGCCAGATTCAGTCCAGTTTCAGCCTTTAGAGTGTCCAGTATCCTTGATGCACTCGCGTCAGGATCCTCGGGGAGAAGCAAGAAACAGTCGAGAGGTGCGTTCGAGCGGTCTACACCGCTGAAGTTACACACAAGTCCACCGTGAGTTTCAGTGATTAAGACATCCCTACTTCTTAGGACCTTTTTGCTCTCCTGAAGGGCGAGCTCCACATGCAATGGGTCGAATCCATTTGCCGCTGCGATTGTGCGCGCGTCATCAGAAACCTTGATGGTGTCCCGATGAACCACGCGACCCTCTGCCTTTGAAACGACAGAGTGAGCAATGATAATAATGTCGCCTTCCATCAACTCCATTTGCGATTCACGTATTGCTTCGAGAATGATCCTTGAGAGGTCATCTCCTTGTTCAATCTTCGGAATCCCCGGGATTCCGAATAGTTTCAAAGGCTGCGCGCTCAAATTCTCATCTCTCATCACATTCAACAAGCAGACTACGGAAAAGTCTACCTCAAATGACCGTTCTCAAGTCTACGATAGCTCCATCATCCTTATGGACCAGCTTTCCGTGTCCAAAACACTCCCAGGAGGGTGTTTTAACAGGAAAACAATAAATGCGATGATAAGGAAATCTTGAGAAGCGAGAAGTGCAGTTCTAGACCTTGTCTGGCATCTTTCACGCTAGAATCACGATGACCGGTAGCTTGAGCACAGAACGACAGACGGAGTGATTGATTTGAGCTCGAAGAGGAAAAAGTCCAGGAAGCGCAAGAGTAGTCCATCTACCAATAAGGTGAAGGCTCCAGAATCGGAACTCTCCGGGGCAGGCGACATTCGGGAGGGTACAATCGCCAAGTTCATGCGTAAGAGGACCCAGCTCGTTGGCTTCGAAACAGGACTCAACAAGCATACTCAGTTTGCTATCGAGTTTCTCGACAATGCGATAGATGCTCTTGAGAGTTGGTGGTGGAAAGCAGATAGAAGACCTCGACTAGATGACAAACTGGATCCTAAATACGTGGAAGAGATACGTACGAAGCTGGATGGGACGCTTGAGGACTCTATTGCCATTAGCAAGAAGCTCGAGAAGGACGTCAGGGAGGGAAAGGAGGTCGAAATCCCTCCGCGAAGAAAGGAAACCTTGGAAGAAAGACTGACGACATTCAGGAAGTTCCTAGTGCCATTTCGAGGAATGATAAATCGTCGTGAACCACTATGTGTCATTCAGCTCACTGAAGTCTTCATGCCAGATCTGGTACCAATAGACGACGAAGAAGGCTTCAAAGTCTATGAGTTCACCTGTTTCGACAACGGCGTCGGAATGGTCCCATCGGATTTAGAGAAATTCGGAATCTATCTGGCATCGAGCAAATCAGAGAAACTCCGGCAGACAAGAGGAAGCCAAGGTTTCGGTGCGCCATCTGCTTTTAGTGACGCTCAGAACACTACCGGGAAACCCATCTTCACGGTCACAAAGAGATACAACTCCAAAGAGGCCACTGTATCTGACTTCTATACTACTACCGCAAACACAAAGGACTATGTAGGGGGCCCCATGAACATGGAACTTCCATTTGAGCATGGCACCTATATTCGATTAAACTACCTCAACATTCAGTACAGACGAGGCTACGCTGACACCTACAGCGAGATGGCGTCTTTGCTTAACTCGCACGTCACAATCGTCTTCATAGATCCATATGGTGCGGTCCACATATATCCACGACGAGTCAAGGAGTTTCCAGAAGAACCCAAGTATGCTCAACCACACCCTGCGAGTATCCGTATCGGTGAGTTTCAAGACCTGCTTAGGGAAACATCCGAAACGGATCTGCGTGGCTTTCTTACTAGGGCGTTCTGTCGGCTTAGTTCCAACAAAGCACGCAAAATCATCACCAATGCCAACAAGGACTTGAAAAAGCGTCACCTTGATGTTCTCGGTCCTGGAACACCCGCTGACTCACTGTCGAAGACAGAGATTGAGCTGCTCTACAAATCATTTTCAAGTGAAGACTACATAGCTCCTCCCACTGACACGGTTGTCCCGGTGGGAGAGGAGGTCTTCGAGCAGACTATCCAGATGGCATACAATCCCGACTTCGTAACCGCTGTGACGAGAAAGCCGACCTCTGGCAAGGGCCTAGCGTTCTCTGTCGAAGTCTGCATTGCCTACGGTGGTGAGATCAAGCCGGCTACTTCTGCTCCGATTGTGTTGTGGAGATTCGTGAATCGGGTCCCAAAACTGAGGGACAATAGCGACTGCGCGACATGGAAGGCCTCTGCTTCAGTGAACTGGAAGAACTACAAGGTTCAGACATTCGACAACGGCATCCCTCGGGGCCCCATTATGGTATTCATTCACGTGGCAGGAGCCTATGTGCACGTGATGTTCAAGGGACAAAGCAAACAGGCGCTTGCTGAAGATGAAGTACTCCTTAGAGAAATCAAGCTGGCCCTAGAAGACGCAGGTAGGAGATTCAGACGATATATAACAAGAAGGGAAACAGCCCGGCGAAAGGCAAAGAGAGCCGGCATCTTGGCGATGTACGCGGACCAATTCGCTCAAAGCCTGGCAGCCATCGCGAATGATGGTCGGACGAGACGCGCATTCGACCCGGAAGTAGTGGCGAGGAAGATCAGAGATTCCATCACGGGGCTAGAAACCGCCGATGACCAAGAAGAAACAGAAACTAATGGTATTGGTACTGATCTAGTTGCTGACTTACCTCTTGGAGATGGCGAGGATGAGTCACTCGAGGTGCCTGTGGAGGGTGGCGAGTAGTGTCAAGGAAGAAGAAGGCAGAAACGGTTCAGGCGACTCTGGATCAGATGGAAGAATCAAAGAAGAAGTCCGTCAGCAAGAAGAAAAGAACAACCTCGAAAAAGACCACCAAAGAAAAAGGAAGAAAGAAGAAAGCCGCTCGAACGAAACCTCCAGTGGAAAAGGAACCGGCGAAAGAGAAGGCACCAAAGCCGAAGAAAGAGAAACCCAAATCAAAGAAGAAAGCACCTGAACCGAAAAAGGTGGAAGTAGACCCTCGACTGAATGCCTTACCGGGAGTAGGAAGCAAGCTAGCCGAGAGGTTAGCAAAAGCGGGTTACGGAACGCTGGACAAGATATCCAGAGCAAGATCGAAGAGCCTTGCCACGAAGGTGGACGGACTAAGTTCATCGGGAGCAAAGAAGCTGATTTCAGCCGCAAAGGAAACGCTCAAGGTATCCGCCAAACCAGAGCCTGTTTCGCAAGAAGCTGAAGTCCAAGCAGAAGCAGACACTGAGATTGAGATAACTCCCATTTCTCGACTAAGTCTGACTGATTTGCCTGGCGTTGGTACAAAGCTGGCAAAGGAGCTGGAACGGTCCGGCTATAATACAGTGGCTCGGATATCGCGTTCCAGACCAAGTTCAGTGGCCAAGGTCGTTGATGGGCTAAGTCTGAAGCGTGCTACCATGCTTGTGGATGCTGCGATTGAACTGGTTCGCGAAGCAGAGATACAATCGGTTTCTGCGATTGCAGTATCAAAGCCTGCGCCAAAAGAAAAGCCCAAAGAACAGGTCGACGAGCCAGCCTCACCAGAACCTGAGGTGGAGTTAGAACCAAAGCCACTCCCCTCAGTCATCGAAGAACCTCCCAAGGAGGAACCTGTCAGGAAACCATCGAAGAAGGCCATGAAGAAGAAAGAAGTGAAGCCAATAGAAGAAGCACCGACAAGACCAAAGCCGAAGAGGAAGAAGTCGGGACTTCCAGTACCAGATTCTGTCAAGAAACTGACCAGGGCCATGAAGAGAAAGTGGGCCGAGGCAGATGAGCGCGAAGCTGCTTTGCGGGCGGGTGAGCTTCCCGAGGAGGAAGTCGTACCTCTAAAGGAAACGGTGAAAGTCGTAGGCTTGACATCTGATGAAACAAAGGCCAGTCTGATGGAGGTGGCCCAAGAAGTACTCAACGAGGCGATGACCACGGGTCGACCTGCTTTTGAGATACCCAGTCGGTCAGGAGACAATATTGTCTGGGATGAGATACGCGACCTCCTACTTCTGGGGATGAGAACGATTTCTAGGCCATATCATTCCCTGGCCTCAGTGGTTGACGCCACTCGAACAGCCAGGGTCATGGAGATCGTGTATGATCTTCTAAAGTCTAATCTCCACGCAACGAAACGAGAAGTGTTCTACAGTGATGTAAACCTGTTCCGAGAACAGAAGAGAAGCGACAAAATAATCGAGGACGTTGCTTCAATGCTCCATACCACGCGGGACAGCGTTCACATCGTCGCGTCTGCTCGAGGTTCGGCAATGGGACGTGTTGTCATTCGCGACGGAGGGGATACAATTGACCTGACGAAGATGGGGACTGGAGGATGGGCTATTACCCCATTCCTTGATCAAGTCGAGGTACTGGAAAGCGATGCGGAATTCATTATCATGTCCGAGAAAGATGCTGCCGTGATGCGCCTCGCAGAAGCTAAGTACTGGAATCGCCAGCCATGCATAGTCCTAACAGGCAAAGGATCAGGAGACATTGCTACCAGGGCGTTCCTAAGGACCCTTGTCAAGGAACTGGAGATTCCTGCATTTGCACTTGTAGACTCAGACCCCTACGGACACTATATCTATTCGGTCTTCCTTCGGGGTAGCAAGCGGCTCAGTTATGAATCACCTTTCATTGCGACACCGGAACTGAAGCTTCTGGGTGTTCTCAGCAGAGATTTAGATGAATACAATATCCCGAAGTCGGTTCGAATTCCAATGGAACCAGCAGACATCAAGCGAATCAAGGACATGCTCAAAGAGCCCTTCGTGAAAGCCAACAGAGACTGGGTCAGGGACCTTCAATTGATGCTCAAGCTCAAAGAGAAAGCCGAGATTCAGGCATTTGCCAGCCACTCCTTCGAGTATCTCACAGACGACTATTTGCCAAGAAAGCTTGAAACTGGCGATTGGATTTAGGTCTGGGAATCCAAGCCCGGATGCCAATTGCCATTTGAAAAGAGATAAGTGACGATTGCTTGTCCGACCTACTATCCTGACATGTCGGAGGATTCTTGGTGGTCATTTCAAAGATAGGCATCGATGTCATTGATGCACATGCGCACTTCATTACCTACAGCGTAATCAAAGAGTGGTTCTCAGACCCTGAACAGCTGAAGCAAGCTCAGCAACGTGTGGCCTACAGGACCGATATGACGGAACTCAAGATTCCTGACGAACCTTGGGACACAGGTGAGTTGTGGATTCAAGAACTGGACAGGTATGGAATCTCCGCCATCGGTATGATGATCGGACCTGAGAGCTGGGATGAATTCGTTGAAGCTCGAAGGCGACACCCTAACAGGTTCATGGGATATGCAAATGTAAACCCTGCAAACGATGATGCAGCCGAAGTTGTCAAGCGTGCGGGCCGTGAGAAGTTTCAGGGAATCAAGCTCTACCCAAGTTCATGGGACTTCCCGGTCTACGATGAGAGGGTATATCCCATTTACGAAGAAGCCCTCAAACAGAAACTGTTAGTCATTCTCCATTTTGGGATAACTATTGGCAATCAGGCGAATCTTCGCTTTGGTAACCCGCTGGACATCCAGAAACCTGCACAAGACTTTCCAGAATTGAACTTCATGATTGCGCACTTTGGGGCAGGGTTCTTTCGTGAGATACTGATGCTGTTCTATCAAACCAACAACGTGGTCGTTGACTCGAGTGGCAGCAATAGTTGGATGCAGTACCTCCCATATGACCTGACAGTGACCAAGGTATTCGAGAAGGCTTTAAAGGCGGGAGGAGCGTGCAGAATAGTATTCGGCACTGATTCCTCCTTTTTCCCTCGCGGTTTCAGATACAACATACTTGAGGAGCAGTACAATGC
>JBHLOD010000058.1:0-7267 GCA_048940825.1 Promethearchaeota archaeon
CGTTCCTCCATAGCATTGCTGGGGGAACAGACAACCCTCATTGATGCCGCACCTGACATTTCGTTCCAGCTTAACAGGGAAAACATCTCTAGAGTCGATAATCTGTTCTTGACTCACTGGCATCAGGACCACATACATGGGCTGGGATACCTCGGCGAGGCAGTGATGCTCACCGGCCTAGATCCGATTGATGTATATCTGCCCGAGGGAGATGTGCAACACTTTAGACGTCAGATGTACTACATCGAGAGGTTTGTTGAGCTGCATCCAATAACACCGGGAATGACCATAGAGCTGATAGATGCCAGCTATGAGGCAGTCAAGACCAATCACACAGAGCAGAGTGTGGGGTATATTGTTGATTCTGGAAAGAGGTTCGCATATCTCGTGGACACCGGATATCCATCGCTAGAAACTATAGAGGCTCTCAAGGGCATCGAGGTCTTGATAGTTGAGGCGACACTCGACTTTGTGGAAGGGACAAAAGCCAAAGCTATCTTTGGAGGCCATCTCACTCTGGACGAGGCTCTAAGGCTCTGGAGAGAAGTGGACTGTCCAGAATGCATCCTTACACATTTTGCCTGTCATGGAGTCAAAGGTAGAATAGGTGAGAACATGATTGTGCAGAGCATTGACCAAAAACAGAGACGGGCATATGAGGAGAACAACCTTGGGCTGAGTTTGGCATATGACGGTATGCGTGTTTCACTTTGATGATTGTGGATTCGCAATCAGGAGAGGCATAAGCCTATACACCTGCTTGAACTGCTTGCCATATACAAATCCTGCCAGCCTTCAACCTCATAGGCCGGCATAGACAATTACATGCTGGGAGATTCACTATGTTTAACGATACAATCAAATTGCCTCTCCCTATTTGAGAATGAAATGAATAAGAATCAGAAGCTAGTAGCAGGCGTACTGATGATAGCAGTTGGCTCCGTTCTATTGATTAGTTCGATTCCGTGGCCATTGGGACAGGAAGATCAGCCTTCAGGATTTCCAGACTTCTTCACAAAGAACGAAGACTACTTTGTGACACGAATTGGCGGTGTGCCTGACATAGACCGGGAAACCTACCGACTCGAAGTCAAAGGCCTGATTGACAATCCAACTAGCTTTACTCTTGATGAGCTGCAGTCATTGAATCTGACCGAGCTCCCTCTCACCGTCGAGTGCATTGGCAACAGCGAGAATGGAAAACTGGTAGGTACTGCTTTGTGGGAAGGTTTCATTCTGTTTGACTTATTGGAGTCGCTGGGCATCTCAGAGAGTGCGACGGGAGTCAAGTATCTAGCTGCAGATGGATACTATGCGTCACATACTCTAGAACAACTAGAGAATAACGGAGTACTTGGAGCATTGTACATGAATGGCGTTGAGATTCCTCCCATACAGGGATTTCCGTTGCGAATTCTGAACCCGGGGTACTATGGTATCAAACAACCTGCGTGGGTAGTTGAGATTGAAGTTATCGATCGGCCGTTGGAGGACTACTGGGAGGACCGTGGTTGGGATACTTCTCCTCCCATGGACATTGATTCGAAGATCTTCTTTCCTCTCGGATCAACCGCTATCAACGTAAGTCAGGATCTGAAGGTGGGAGGTTGTGCGTTTGGAGGCACTCGTGTCAAGAAGGTGGAATATACAATTGATGACGGCGCAACCTGGCACGATGCAACTACAGTTCAACAGATTGATGCAGACAATGTATGGGTGTTCTGGGAGATAGATGTCAGTTTTCCTGTCGCAGGTCAAATCACTCTGCAGATTAGAGCCACAGATATCAATGACAACCAGCAAGTCAAGACGGATAGTTTCCTTCTTGATGGAACAAGCAGTTGGCCCAAGTTGGTCATCAATGTAATCTAGGAGATTGAAACATGAGTAGTTCCAAAGATGACGCTTCTACGACAAAGATGGAACACGCAAAGGGACCCATGTTCTCAAAGAAGGAAACTGAATATCTTAGACGGAGGGACGAGTATCTTGATTCTGTATATCCAGCCCATCCGGATTCGGTACAAGAGGGGTTTGAGTATTTCTTCTCCAAGAGACCAGATTTGGCACCTCCTGAAGGAGTGACAGCCGACGAGGGCAGCTCAATGAGGCTGATGAGGTTTAGAGGGATACCTCGTAGGAAAATGGTTGGGATGTTGGGAACAGTCCGTAATCTCAGGAAAGGTATGAATCAAAGCTGGGATGATATAGAGACCTACTTCGATGACCTACAACCCACGCCCTTTGAACCAAAACCGGGCCTCTGGGAGGATTTGCAGAGCTATGTGAGGAGCAAGTGGGATGACGTGTTCATTGGGTTTACAGAGCTGCCTCCACAGATGATATTCAGGGGCAAATTCACTCTCTTCAAGTATGCCCTTGTCGTCGCTCAAGAGATGAAGAGGGACAAGATTGACCATGCTCCTGAGTTCGAGGCCGGCAAGGAGGTCATGCGAGTCTACGCGAGTCTCGGGTTGGTCGTCAACGAGATTGCGAGATGGCTTCGGAAGAGAGGTGTCCGCTGCCAAAGTAATCACCCCTTGGGAGGGCTAGTTAACACCCCTTCCCTTGCTGGGAAGGCAGGGATGGGATGGCAAGGCCGCTCAGGGCTATTAGTCACGCCGGAGTTCGGCACACGGCAACGAACAGCTCCAGTCTTCATTGAGCACAAGTACTTCGAGTTTACAGACAATCGTGATCATAGCTGGATAGAAGAATACTGCGAGCTATGCCAACGCTGCGAAAAGGAGTGCCCTCAGCAGGCAATCTATAGCGAGAAAGTGGTGGCAATCAATGACGTTCCAGGAATCGGCGCAATTCGAACATGCATCGATAGAGAGCTGTGCTTTGACTACTTTATCAAGACTTTGGGATGCTCGGTCTGTGTGAAAGTGTGTCCATTCTCTCACGCTGGTGACACATATGATAGGCTGAAGGCAATCGTTGAGAAGAATCCGGCCAGCCCATGAATCTCAGTTCTACTCTCTTCTTCTGAGAAACAGAACTAACACACTGCAAACTGCAGTCAGGCAAACGCCCCCGGCTATTATGAATGGAACGGGAATCGTTGTGTTTGGTCGTTCCTCTCCCTCGTATACTAGTACTTGAACTGTTTCCTGAGTTCCCGAACCGAAGTCGATGTTACCGGCTGGTGCTTCAGCAAATAGGTAGCTTGCAACTATGTGGGCTGTGACTATCGAATCACCAGACACGTATAGGACTGCCCGTCCTTGGTTCTGCATCTGTTGAACATGCCAGCCATGGGCATCTCTGTACGCAACCGAGAGACCTGCAACACCCTGCGACGGCTGGCTCATTTCAACACTGAATTCATCCGGGGGAGAAGTGATTTGGTACACCTTGGAACCGTAGCAGTACAAGGGCACATTGTCTTCTCGGAATGGCAGTGAGTCGATAGTAGTGTAATCCTGGATTGTAGCGTCAATGTCACCGAGGCAATAGCGGTTCCCAGCGAAGCCCTGCTCATCAATGACCAGAGCGGTCATCCAGTCTAGGTAAAGTTCACTGAATGAGATGTTGTATCCTGCTGCATCAAGTGCGGTTTCCAAACCCACGGCTCCATCATCCGCGTGTTGCACGATATCACGCAGTAACTGCACACCATATTGCTCTGCTAGGTAAAATGCAAAGAGATAGGATGCTCCATAGTCTTGGGCTTCAACCTCGAAATAGATGAACGAGTCGTCAATGTCTTCGAGGAAATCTTGGACCCGAACAGTCATGTTGTCGGCCGGGAGGTAGCCTGAGTAATAGCTGGCATACTCAGCTGCTCCCTCCAGAACGAAATGGACCTCGTCAAACTCGTAGTTGAACCAGACCAGGTGGTGGAACTCATGTACAATAGTTCTCACAGGGTAGCTCGTACGGTAGCAGATGTAGATTATCTCGCACATGTTCGAGTGTTCGCCCGCAATCTCATTTGATTGGAGATAGTAGCTCTGTCGTTTCTCTACAATCAGAATGTAGATTCTCGGGTCCCCGTCTACGTCACCAAGTGTACCATCAGGGTCTCCTGCGAGGTCAGTTACCCTTTGATAGATGTGAGTATCAAACTCATCCCTGTAGGTTTCTGCTCTAGTGTTTGCTTCATCCTCGCCAATGATAGAAATCACTAGGTCATCGAAGTAGATGTAACAGAGATTTCCGATTGCTAGTAGATGAGCGTCCAAAACATAGAATTCGTCAGCGTCGTAGTCTATGGCCCAGAAGGACCTGTTGTCCCCGATCTCTTGAGCTGGTACTGGGAGTGTCCGCTGTGTACGAACGGATGCCGAGGAATCTTGGACGAGATTGAACTGAACAGGGATTGGCTGAATAATAGCGAGGCTGATCGCGATTAGACCGAAGCAGAGTATGGTCCTACGAGAATTCATCGCTGCTAGACACTCACCATCTTTGCCTTGTTGCCCTTGAGAGCTATCATTCCATTTTAGATTTTGATTTCAGCGTAAGCGGGTTCTCCATATGTAGAGGTTTCTTCCACAACTTCTCGCTCTCGAGACCTATCACACTGAATAGGTGGCAAGTGTTTAGCTTCGCAATAAACACGTGGTCACTCACTTCGTGAATCTCGCCACACCGTTTGTCAGAACGAGCTCGTCAGATGGATTCTTGGTTTCGAAATGAACAACCTGCAATCCATCCTCTTGAAAGCCAGCGTCGTAGACCTCTGTTGTTAGAGCCTGTTCCATCAAGACCGGTCTTGAGAACCGTACTTTCATATATCGCAGTCTATTGGGGTCGCCACCGAGAAGTTCATCCACGATAGTCTGAGAGGCAAAGGCCATACTGCACAACCCATGGAGAATGGCGCTAGGAAGCCCAACGCTTCTGGCAATCTCATCGCTGATGTGGATTGGATTGTGGTCGCCTGATGCCTCTGCATATCTTTTGCCTTGATCACCCGAAACATGAATCGTGCGCTCGGCGAGCTTCTCCTTTTGTGTCGAAGTCGGCTTGAAGACCCCTGCTCCTCCCTTCTCTGCCTTCTTCTTCCCTCTCACCATCAATCGGTAATGCATCTCGACCAGGACAATGTCCCCGCATGTACATTGGATATCCATGTCGAGCATCTCATTGACACCGCGTTTCTCAATGTTCACAATCCGTGCGATGGAAACTATCTCGTCACCAGGTCGAATCCTGTTCTTCCACCATATCTCGTGCTCCGCATGAACAACCCGCAGCATGTCAAGGTTCATGTCCTCAGCATCATCTACAAGTTGGCCTAGAAGCTCTGGCAGGAATACTACGGGATAGAGGGGCGGTGAAACCACATCCTCAGGAGATTCAGTATCATAGTATCGTGGGTTTGTTTCATTGGTGGCTCTTGCATATTGCATCATATCTTCCGTCTTCGCTACTTGAGGACGGCTACGGTATTCCCTGCCAATGAAGCTCCTATCCAATACAAGTGGTTCAGTTCCCATTTGTTCCACCTCAGCTAGATTATCCGTTCAAGTCGGAATTCAGGGCTCTTCTAAGGGTTTCAAGTGACACGTTTCCGCCTGAGCAAATGAGTCCGACCTTCCTATCCTTCAGTTGAGTACGAATTCGATATGCAGCTGCCAGAGGCGCCGCACCTGCCCCTTCTGCGAGTGTGTGCGCATGTTCTATCATCCATAGCATGGCTCTCATGATTTCTTCTTCACTCACTAGAACAAAGTCGTCTAGATGTTCTCTGAGGATTCTCTGAGGAATCTCAAAGGCAGTCCCCGTGGAGAGACCCTCTACCAAGGTGCGGTTCGGTCGCTCGACCAATCTCCCTTCCTTCCAAGAGTCATGAGCTGCTGTTGAAACTTCAGATTGGACAGCTATGACATCGATTTCGGAATTGATGGACTTGGCTACAATGCATGTACCTGCGGCACCACTTCCTCCTCCTACCGGCACAATGATTGTGTCGATTCCTGGTTCCTCTTGAAGCATCTCAAGGGTCTCAGTGGCCACTCCAGCGATTAGGTCTGGTTCATCTCCTGAGTGAACATAACGATAGCCATGCTGCTCGGCAAGCTGTTCGCAGTGAACTCTGGCCTCATCGTATTTCTCTCCATGGAATACTATCTCGGCATCCATTGCTCTCAGAGCTGCAACCTTTCCTGGGTTTGACTTCTCAGGCATCACAACAATGGCTCTCACTCCGAAGATTTTTGATGCGTAGGCAATCGACTGTCCGTGATTCCCAGTGGAAGCTACAATTACTCCTCGTTCTTTCTCTTCCTTCGAGAGGCGTGAAACCAGATTGACCCCTCCACGGACCTTGAACGCCCCCACCGGTTGGCAGTTCTCATGTTTGATGTAGACCTCAGTTCCCACGAGTTCGTTTATCTTCGGGTAGCTAAGCAGAGGCGTAGGTTTCAGATAGGGCTCGATTCGCTTTTGAGCAGCCGATACATCTTCGAACGTCGGGATTCGCAACCCAAACCATCTCCAAGATAACTCGTGTCAGCCACTATCACTCCGACCACCGTGAAATACTTTCTGACATCCAGAACAATGAATGGAGTGGCCCTCAAGGTCTACAGGAAAGAAGAGCTGATAGAGAGCGTACGGTTGCCTGAAAGGCCTTTTTTCGATGCTGAACATATGAAATATCACTATAAGCATTAGAAAGAATACTGAAACCACGCCGTCCTCCAGAAAACCGATGGAGCAGAATCAGATGAGCGGAATACTCCGTAGGCAGTTCAAAGTCTGTCTAATTGGCGATGGATATGTAGGCAAGACAAGCATTCGGCGGAAGTACTTGAAGGGAGGCTTCAAAGCTAGCTATCTGCCGACACTGGGGGTAGATTTCGCTCAGAAAACCACTACGTTCGAGGGAGTCCCGACGTATCTGATGGTATGGGACATAGCAGGCCAGCCGCTATTCCAAAGTCTCCGGAGGCGGTACTACGAAGGATGTAGTGGGATGATTCTCGCCTACTCTGTAGTAGATAGAGAATCATTTGACAATGCCTCCAAGTGGCTTGTCGAGGCCCACGGATTCATGGGAGAACTCCCGCCTCTGATTGTGGCAGGAAACAAGATCGACCTTCGGCCAACACATGTACAAGAGGAAACTGTATCTACTGAGGAAGGGGAAGCATTCACCAAGAGATTCAGTGAGAAGTTGAACACACCGGCCATCTTCATTGAAACCTCGGCCTTGACCGGCGAGAACATCGATGAAGCTTTCGCCAAGTTGATCAGGTTGATGGTCGATGGGAGCGAACAACGCCGCCGAGCGGAAGAGCCCGAGAAGCCC
>JBHLOD010000059.1:0-7188 GCA_048940825.1 Promethearchaeota archaeon
CCTGCTGCCATGGTAACGACATTACTGGCGTGGATGCAGCCAGGTGGACTCTTTCCAAGCTTCTGGCATGCCTTTCCCGCAATACTCATTCCATCAATCGTGATAACACCGATTCCGAACGGAGTCGTAGCCAAACACGTGGCGTTGATGACTTCAAAGACAACGGGGCTAGAATCGACACAGATGTAGGCAGCAGACTCGTGTCCGAGTGGCATTGATACGTCAACTCATACATAGAATGTCGTAGTGAAGAAGCCAAGTAGAAGCAGAGTTGCAATAAGTAGCAGAAGAACGGTGTCAACAGCCGAGCCTCTCTCTCGGGATTTCGTGTCATAATACATCGCAATCGCAGTGATCAGGGAAATTGGCACGAACACATGGCCTAGAACGAAGGTAAAGGTCATTCCGCCCATGCTTCTCGCCCAAGTAATCTGGCCTATGGGCGGACTGAGAACCGCAAACAGGACAGCGTTGAAAATCGTAAGCATGCTGTAAGAAACAAACAGTGCAATCCTGATTCGAATCATGTCTTCCCTATAGGTTGAGAATGAAAGAACAACGAATATGGCGGCGAGCAAGACCTGCACGAGCGTTACAACGCCGGCGAGATCGTGTCCTAGCGCCTCTGGGTCGGGGTAAGTACGCCATTCCTTCCGGGTTTCATAGATGTAGACATCATGCATTGGATTGAACGTCAGACCGTTTCCCTTCAGCCACTCTCTGGTAGTCCGAAACTCAGTTCTCTGAGAGGCCCAGATATAGGGGACATCGTTGGCAACCACCTCTTGGATTAGACCTGAGTACACGTTCTGCTGCACAGTATTGATTTCAGCCAAGACTGATTCGTACCAACCACTCACCTCAGTGTTGTTGTAGTTGATTGCCCTGGCCCAGTGTCCGGTGTGGTAGCAGAGAGCCCTCACTGAGTCTGCGCTGTGAGCAATGTTCGAACTCCAGCCGATGGGAATCAAAAGCAGTTTCCGCTCCTCCAGATGCCGCGCGTATGTTGTCGGTGAGAGCGTGACTGTTTCGAAAACCATGTCATTGTCAAGGCCAGTGTGATTGGCGGCTGGATCGACATACATCTCTCGAAGGCCCGATACTAGTAGCATCTTTGCTTGAACTTCCCCCTTGGCGATATGATAGAAAGTCAGTGTGTTGTTCAAGCCATTTAGAGAGTTCACAAACTGTGGATCTTGCATAGCCAAGTTCCACTCTTCCACTGCCGCTGTGACGTTGAATTCGAACTCAAAGTCTGAACTATCATGTCCCGGTATTCCTTGCGGGATTGGTCCTTTTGCCTGAACGCCAAACCCATCCAAGGTTTCTCTTATGAACTGCTCATAGTCAAACACAAATGATGCTGCACGTCTCATGTTACGGTTCTTGAAGGGACTGACAATACTCGAGTTCGCAGGCGTGGTCACGTTTCCCATATTGAAGCCGAGGAAGAACATGTCAAAGGTCATGCCAGTCGTTGATACGACGATATCGACTTCCCTCGAGCCCATAGTGACATTGTCCCATATCTCGATAGCGTTGGCCGTGGGCCAGTTCACTCCATCGGCCAAACCTGTCCTGAGATTCAGCAGTCTGCCAGTTGTATCCTTGTTGACTTTGAGAAAGACCTCCGTTATCGAACCAGAGTAATCCGAAGGCGCGATGGCAGTTTCAGTCGAGCCCGCTCTCCAGTACTCTTCCGACAACACCAGTTTGAGGAACTCGTCGAACCTCCACTCTTCAAGCTGATATGGACCAGTACCGCACGTATGCGCTTGCATCCATGTGTGAACCTCGCCATAGTCGACGCCCCAGTGCGAGTCCATTGGACCTGTATCGTTGTTTGGGTTTCCCAGCACATAGCTTGGACTCATGATTGAACACACCGAATGTGCCAGAAGCTGGATGAACGGCGAATACGGCTCCTCGAGAACGAATCTGATTTGGTAGGTGTCGATGACCTCAACAGCACCCGAGTTCAAAACCCAGTCTTCGAATGCATTTCTGAATTCAATCGAAGAGGTACCATTTGACAAAGCTGTATCTTTTGCGGTTCGACCACCTCTCAGCGCATCCGCAAGCATCCAAGACGGTCCATCAGTATAGGAGATTTTCATTGCCCTCTCGAAGTTCCATTTTACACAGCTAGCATTGAAGGGAGTCCCGTCATGGAAATCAATCTCTTGTCGTAGCCTAACTGTGTAGTTGATGCCATCCGGGGAAACTTCGGGCATCTCCACGGCAAGAAGAGGTACTAATGGCTCAACCGTACTGTTTCCCCAAGGATAGGTGTACAGTGTTTCGTAGACGTTGAAGATGACCCATTTACCAGAACTCTCTGAGCACACATGGGGATCCAGCGAATCTGGATCGTCAGTCATCTCCCATTGGAATTGGTAGTCTGGAACACGGATGGGTTGGCTGAGATAAGGTCCCTGGGAAATTCCTATCAATACAATGGCAACGAGAACTAGAAGGACGGCATAGTTTCTTCTTCTGGCATCATTCATGCCACTTCTTGCTCCTCAATGTGACTCAATCTTGTCTATCAAGGTGACTCGACTGTTATGGCAGAGTTCCAATATCAATCATGTTATCAATGGTCACCCCTTCTTGGACCTATACCCGCCCACGAGCGGAATGAAACCTATGTGCACGCGAAAAGCGTGGCATCACGTTGAGTCCTCAATCTCTTTTATGAATAGGCCTACTTCCTGTCTGACTCCCTCGAAAAGGTCTTCTGGAGAATACGCATCTGTGAGGTGACATGATTAGGAGAGGAGTCGACTCTTGAAGTGAAGAACACCATCTGGAGTCCCATCCGTATCGCGATCTTCCTTGCCACGTGGTCTCTTGTTACACCAATTCGCATCCAAATCTCACAAACATCGCACTCATCGAATGTACTTGTCTGGGCTGGGGCTTGGGGTCTCGGCAGAGTCTCTCCATTCACCGACTCGCCTCTTGTAATTGACCCTGCATACACATTGTTCATGTTTCCATATTGCGTACCTGGACTCGCTATTGCGTGGCTTGTCTGGAGAGGGGCTCGAGATGGAAACCTTACCAAGTCCCAGTACATAGAGAGAACCCTTCTCCTACAGGTAGTTCATATGGTACTTGTTTGGCTGTTCTTTCCTTGCCCATATTCATCTGGGACAGCCATCACGTGCATCCCGGTACCTACAACTGGGATAGTCGCACTGCCCTTTGTGACGCGAGTGGTGAAAGAGTTGCTATCGCCGTGGCAGGCCCTCCCACCAGACTGAATGCAGTCATTATGGCCGCTACTGCTTCTATGATTGAACTAGAGTGAGCACGATACGGTATGATAACCACTTTGTCCCATAGTACTGACACTAGCAGACTCCTGCAATCAATGGGATACTGGTTTCCGAGATAACTGTGACATGCCAACCACTTCCCGAATCGATGTTGAAGTACCTGTGACCTATCATGAATGACCCCAGGGGTCATTCTAAGGGCTGTGTCCGGGATGAGAGTAGAAATGTGGCCAATATCGGCGGACCTTTTGAGCCATGACCATCTCGAATAGCCCTCGAACACTTCTACGCAGGCTTAAATCGGGATTAATCGAGAGTTCCTTGGTGGAAGCTATTACCAGTGATTACCCGGAACACACAGGTCCAAAGCAGCGGCCATCTGCAGATATATTCTGCGACTGCGTGTTGGGTAGTCTTCTTACAATCCTTGTGTTGCAAGCATGGTTGTTGAACGCGTCGAACTGGATGGCCGAGAGTAGGGGACTGCCAACACAAGACCTCTCTCCAGCACTAGTCCCCTTGTTTATGCTCACACTCTTTGCGACTGCACTCTGGATCCTTAGGAAGATATTCGTGGCCAGAAGGGCCATGGTTACTGATGTCTAGACCGTTTCAAGCTCAAGCCCAACAACTATCCTTCAGGCCCAATATCAATCATGTTGTCGACAGCTACACCTTCTTATAGCAGTCATACTTCCCATCGATTCCCGCACTTCCTACAAGAATAGAAGAAACGGGTCCTGGTACCGAGGGACCCTGGATGCATGTCTCTATCAATCTCATCGCTGCTACATTCAGGACATCTCAATCTGCTTTCTCCACGAGTCCAATCATCCTCTCTTTGGGGTTCAAGTGCCGGTTCGATTGGGGAATCGGCTTTTTCTTGCCACCATTCGTCTGGCTCGGCTTGATCATCGAACGGAGTCTTTGGCATCGGATATGGTGTCATCCACAGGAAGACCAATGCTACCAAGAGCATCAATGGAGTTGGTATGGTCACATATGGCAACATCCCCATTGAGGCGACATAGGTTCCCCAGTAGTAGAACGCCAGCAGGGGCATTTCAGCTAAGATGCCGGCCAGAATTGTTCGGTTTCGACTGCTCCACCCGCGATAGTAGCGGACCATTTGATAGACAAAGACTACTCGCCATATTCCAAGAGGGAACACTGCAATCCACTCCATTAGACCGAAGGAATGGAATCCGCCCCCCTGTCCAGATGTGATATAGGCCCACGTCATCGCCCCGAATGTGACTTGTCCCATGGTTGCTTCTATTGAAATGAAGAAGGGCGCGAAGAGAGCGGTCGTTCCCACTACTAAGCACACTATCCTGAGGTCAACAGGGGCTTCTGCAGAGTCTATCTGTCCTACATCTTGTTCCAAGAGTTTCTCTCCAAGATCACGTTCCCGAACCTACTGGACACCAATCGAATGCACTGTTTTTGAACACTTCTGAACTATGCTTCGATATTAGGGTAAAAGGTTAAGAGCCTTCAACTCTAATATCAAACATCTCACTCAGCTTTTGATTAAAAACCCGAATGGAGAACAGAGATGATTCCTGAGATTATGGCTATTGCAATTGGCGTTCTTGGAGCACTCTATCTACTCATTCGGCTCTCCACTCCTTTCTCTGGACGCGATGAAACCGCACAGATTACGCCAACCAACGCAGGGAAGATCTTCCATTCTAAAGTAAATGACGCAGCATTCTTTGACGGAGAGTCAGAGGACTATGCTGAAGCAATGAACCGAATGAGGGCGCTTGGTAAGTGAACTGAGATATGAAACGAATCGGAGTCTACGTCACACTAGCCATTGTTCTGTTGCTCTGCAGTTTCTTTCTTGTGTCCTTTGTACCCGACATTATGACAGCTCCAAGGAGTGAAAAAGAGCTCATCCTTGGCACTCCTGACAACGATGTTTCAGAAGACATGACCATCGACAGTGAAGGGAATGTCATCGTTGTGGGGAGGAGTGAGACCGACTTCTACAATGGCAGGTTCTTCATGGTGAAAGTGTCCTCCGAAGGCCAAGAGCTATGGAGAAAGACTTGGAACGAGTCTACCAATGACGTGCTTCTCAGCGTGGTAGTAGATTCGTTGGACAACGTAATCGTCGCAGGAGCTGTCCGCAATTCTGACTTGGACGAACAGATGGGCATTGTCATCAAGATGAGTCCTGACGGGGATGAGATGTGGTCGCTTGAGATTCCCAATCTCCGCTATGACGGATGGCCTATCACTTATACTCAAGCAGCAGACTTCCTAGGACTGGAAAAAGCCCCTCACAGCGATGACATCTTTGTGATAGGAAACATTAACGACAACGGTCATAAGACGCTACTAATGTGCCTCAACTCTTCAGGGGCCGTCAATTGGCAAAACGAGTGGTCTGGCCCCCCTCTCTTGAATGGCACTAAGGCTACTGATTCTTGGCTAACTTCCCAGGACAAGATCGTGGTTACAGGTCTGATATACGGTACAGAGGACCCATACTGGCCCTACGTCGGGTCATTCTTGGCTGAGTTTGACCTCAACGGAACGGAGATCTGGAACAGCACCTCGGGTGAGTATTGGGGTAGTTACGAGATTGCCGAGGACCGGTTTGTCACAGCGACATACGGGATGTCGATAGATCGGGTAGCCTGCTATACATACGACCTCAACAAGACCTGGGAGTTTGAGATTGACCCAGGGGAGTACTACTCTGTAATAGTTAGAGGATTCAGTCTGAATGGAACAAGCAACCTGATTGGATGGGGCAGAGTTACAAGCCTAATTGCAGGTTCACCTGTGACTAGGTCCTTTTCTCCGAAATTCTCGGGACCTCAACCCCCACAGGTTCTAATCTTCAGCTTCTCTCTAGATGGCGTGCTAGATTGGACTGACTTCCTTGTAGAAGGCAGGATGACCGAGCCTTGTGGATGCTTATTTGACAAAGATGGGGGGCTAGTTATTGCAGGGCATACGAGCCCTTGGAGTTGGGAGGAGAATGACTTCATCATCGTCTTCGGCTTTAGACTCACCCCAGTCCCACCAAACTATGACATTGTGTTCTTGGGCCTCTTCCCAATCCTCAACCTTCTAGTCGTGGGGATTGCCAGGGAGATTTCGATTCAGTCGGCCACTAGGAGAGGTACTGTAGATTCCAAACGGGTCTTGATAGACACCAAGAGATTCGCAAAGACGATTCTGCTAGTAGAAATGGTCGTTCTCGTCGTTCTATGGACTATTCTCTTTGGGTTCTATGGGCCGGGTGGTCCGCCACCACTCATAGTATACCTCCCAGAATGGGTGGGATGGTTGTTCTGGAGTCTGCCAGTGGGACTCTTGACTCTTGGAGGTCTGTATGCTGCAGTTTCAACAAGAGGAGAGCAATTAGCAAGGGGCGATGCTGAAGGATGATTTTCACAGAAACATACCTGATTATGTTCTTGATAGGGACAATAGGAACGATGCTACTTGCACTCTTGGTAGGATTGGCCTTCAGAAGATATCGCAGAGAGCTGACAGAGGTTGGAGATGCCCAGACCACGCTTGGTGTTATTGGGAGTGTATTTCTAGAGGGTAAGTCAGACATCTTGGTAAGCTTGTCGACGGCAGTCCCAATAGTGCTGATGTGCTATGGGGGCGTGGGGCTATATCTCCAGTACTGGGGAGCCCAAAACATACTTCCTGCAGCTGGCTTCTTGCTTGGAGGTCTGCTAGTCTTCGTTCTGTTGTTCTGGATCTTCGTGGATGTGAAGGCTAGGTTAGAGGCAAGAAGAGTTCTCCGGAATTACTTCTCGCACCGAAACGAGGAAATTCTCAGACTGGAACTTGTCAGGCTGTATGAGGGTGACGACACCCAGAGAAAGGCATTCGATATCGTTGCTGAACGCGGGAGCAAGGCCAGCCT
>JBHLOD010000060.1:0-7146 GCA_048940825.1 Promethearchaeota archaeon
TCAACGAATTGAGTATCTGGAGGAACCTCGGTGAGGACGTGCCCTCCATGGTAGAACGAGCACAGAAGATTCGCATGGATGAGCAAATCAGTGATATGATAAAACAAGGTACATGGAGAAAGATGCTCTTCTGATTATGACCCGCCTATTACCAAGATACAGCATTTGTATTGTTCCTGTGCGTTTCATGCAGTTCATGGTTTCCTTTGTATATACGAAGTTCAATCCTCGCCCGGTCCACCACTTCTCATTCCTTAACGAAGACAAGACAGTAGTGGTGGTCATACCCAGAAATCATTGGGGTCTCACCGGTGTCTTCTTCGTCCACTTCCTGCCAGCATGCGATAATCTCTCGCTCGAATCTAAGGACTTCAGATATCGCGTAAGTCATATCCCAAGCCAAAAGGGTCATCGGTCGTCCACGTCTTGGAGCTAGGTTGTAGACCTCAACAACCACCTTGGCTCCTGGGTTTAGAAACTCATTCAACTTTCGAAAAATGTCTTGAAGCTGGTCAAGATATACCTGATATGTCCCGTTCTCTTTGAACCCTGATAGAGGGTTCTTAGTTTCATCACTCCCCATGAAGATGGGAGAGGTGAAAACAAAGTCTATGGCAGGTAGAGAGAATGTATCCAGTTTACGAGAGTCCCCGTGGATGATATTGTCCTTCATTGTCAGCTTTGAACGAGTATATTCATACCGTCGTTCATCGGCTTCAATACCGAATGGAATCCGTCCCATTCTTTCAGCAACAAGGAGAGTTGTACCCAATCCAGCAAATGGATCGAAGACAGTATCACCGGGTTGTGTCAAATGTTCGATGAAATACTCCACAACGAATTCCACAGACCTGTTGTCATCATCTTGAAACTCTTCAGGAATCCCACCTCGTTGAATCTTTGGTATAAGGATGTATGACTTCATTGCCATCCTAACTCCACAAAGAGCGCGATGTTAGTTGCTAGGACTTAAACAAATCGAGTTTCGCCCAGTCCACCAATTTAACCTACAATGCTTCGTTGGCAATGTACAGAGGTCTATCTGTCACTAAACACTTGTGAGATTCACTCATAATCGTTGAATGATGGAACATCCTCTACAAACTCATTGGGCACACCCAGTGTATCAAAGAATTTCTGCACTGCAATACATGCGAACTTCTCAGTCGAATAGTGAGTGGCTCCAATCACATTGATTCCATACTCCTGGCAGATTTCATGGAACCTCCATGAGGGTTTCTCTGGCACCCTCCTTGTCACTCCTGTGACGTACATCCTCGCATCGGTTTCAGCAATCTGTTCCACTATCTCTGGGAAGCTTCCTGCTCCTGCAATAACAGCAACCTTCTGATTTGCAATGTCGGTTGCTCCATATTCCCAAGTCTTCACGTGATGACCTACAGCATCCTCGACTTGTTTCGTCAGCTCAGGCACAGTCTTACAGTCAGTGCTCCCAATTACACCAACCATCACACCCTCGTATTCAAAGAACTCGCTCTCAGTTTTGACCTTTATCGCTTTGGCCAAGGATATGCTTACACTGTAGGGGCCATTCCTGTCGAGAGGAGCATGGATTGAGTATAAGGAGATTGCACGCTCACTGAGCTTTTCCAAATATTCACTTGGTATTTTCCTGAATGGGAAGCCACCTGTGCTTGTGTCCCAAATCAAGGCATGATGAGTAAAGAGTAGAATATCTCTCTCGCCAGAAGCAAGAAGCTGGTCGAGTACATGTTCGCTCGGAAACACAGCTGTGTAGACTTTCTGAATCTCTTCTGTGTTGTCTAATACTACACCCATCCCTCTTTCCTTGAAACTCTCTGTGATGTGATCATCTTCGTCAGAGAAGCCCCACTCCTCTCTCTCGAACTTGCCAAGTTCAAATTGATCTTCCAGGCTTTTGTACAGGTTCTTTGCCTTCATCTCCAACACGCTAGTCTGCTCTTATTTCCAAGTATACAGTCTTCATGTAAAAATCCAATGGTCCAAAAACGACCCATCATTCTCTCTTTCGTATCTCAAAGCGACTTATACGTAAACGACCATTCTATTAAGATAGAAGGGAATTCAATAACCGAGGAAAATGAAGGTACTTGCATTCAATGCCAGTCCTAGGAAATCTCAAGGCACTACTGACATGCTTATGGAGGCTTTCATTGATGGTGCCAGGAGGGGGAAGGTGGAGATTGAGAAACATCACGTCATTGATTTGAACATAAATGGATGTTTGAGTTGTTTCTCTTGCTGGTGGAAAACACCAGGCAAGTGTGTCCACCGAGACGACATGGACTGGATTCTTCCGAAGATTCCTGAAGCAGATATTTTGCTCTTGGGCACACCAATCTACGGCCGCAATGTGACACATTACTTGCAGCGGCTGCTTGAGCGCACGTTCTCATTCAGCTTGCCTGAGATGCAAGTCGAAGATGGAAAGACTACTCATCCAGCGAGAATACGCAAGTTTCCTCGCCTAGTTGTGTGTGCAACCTGTGGATTTCCAGACGTCAGCAACTTTGGCATCTTGAGAGCTCTATATCCACAAGCTGTGCATATACTGCTTCCTGCAGCCCAGATGCTTTTCAGCAATGAAGGCAGGGAGTTCCTTGCCGAGTTCCTTGAAAACATCAAACTAGCAGGACAAAGAATGGCGAATGGAAAGGAGATTGAATCATCGCTACGTGAGGGTTTGGTCGTCAATTTCTCAGATGAAATGAAAGGTGAAATTGTCAAGGCTCATAATCTCTATAGTGCTTCCCAACAGGAATAACTAGTTCAAATCTCGCCCGGTCCACCAATTTCATCTATAATGCTTCGTTGGTAATGTACTAAAGTCAATTTCCAATCTGATTGAAGCTTGGTTGGGAGGTTCTTGACTTCGAAATGGTCATTGCTAAGCATATCCGCGATTATCGGATCAGTGGCATATTGTGTCCTTACAATCGTGTCGATCTCCTTCTACCCCGCTCAGTTCAGTCCGCTTGATGACTATCTGAGTGTCCTAGGAAACTCAAGCCTTAATCCGGATGGTGCGATTTTCTACAACTTAGGCGTCTTTCTTGCGGGCCTTTTCCTTTTTCCATTCTATGTGGGTATGTACAAAACATACTCGCGGTTGGAACATGGCAAGCTACTGGCTGCTGCTGTCGCTTTCGGAATGTTCAATGCTTTCTCAGTTATGATGTCTGGCATCTTCTCCGAGGACCTCTACGAGATACATTACTTCTGGAGTTTGATGATCTTCGCATCTTGGATTCCTGTACTGTATATGGTGAATTCCGCGGTCATGAAACATCACGGCTTTATCAGGTGGGTGAGTTACTACGGTCTGTTCCTGGCCACGTTTGACACATTGTTCGTTACATATGTGCTATTCTTTGGAACGGATACAGGATCCATCCTGGAATGGGTGACAATCTTCTCCTTCCTAACTTGGGCGGTTCTACATGCTTTTGCAGTCCTCAGAAATAAGAAACCATCGTCGTAACAGATAGTCTGTCACTTCATATGCACGGCAAAGAACTCATCTGCTCAATCGCTTGGCACGAAGGGGTGTACTGTCTGTACAATCTGTGAATAGGAAGTCGCGAGTTCAAATCTCGCCCGGTCCACCACTATTCTGCCATCAACTTAATAGAAGGAGATACTTGCAACGAAAAAGGAGACTTTGCATTTGAGAGTTCTAATTGCCTATTGTACCAGAAATGGAGCTACATCAAGTACATCTGAGGAGATTGCCAAGGTGCTCCGAGAGGAGGGTCTTGAGGTTCGAGTTGTCAATACGAAGGAGGAGAGAATCAGGAGCATCTCTGAGTATGACCTCGTGATTGTCGGAGCGGGACTACAGATGTATAGATGGTGCAAGGAGTCGGAGAAGTTTCTGAAGAAGTTCCAGGAAGATCTTCGAGTTACAAGGACTGCAATCTTTGTCTCATCCGGAGCAATAGCAATTATGGAGTATGATGGGCAAACAGAGGAAATCGAAGACCATTGGCAGCAGCATCTTGTTGACAAGGCAGAGATGTACTCTATTGATCCTATAGCACTAGGCAGGTTCGGTGGCATATGGGATTACAATAGGATGAACTTCGTATTCAGGAAGACCATGGGACCTTTTCGAATGAAGCTTGAAGAAGTTGGTATAAAGGAAGTCGAACCTGGAGTCTATGATACACGCGACTGGGATGAGATTCGAAGATGGACAAAGAACCTTGCACATAAGGTGCAAGAGAATGAAACGTAAGATAGTCGCCTTGCTGTTGGTGGTTCACGGGCCGATTATATCGATTTTCATGTTCTACATTGAGAATTCATGGGAGAAGGAGTTGGATGGAACGGCAGTTCGTGGTTGATGACAGGCGCTCTCTATGCTTTTCCTTCTCAAGATAATATGACCAGATCTCAACTAACGTCTACGGAGACGGATGAGGTTGATTAGCACAATGGCCAATACTACGCTTGAAACTATGAGGAGGACTGGATTGATGTGAAATGCAGGAAACAGGCCCACTTCAATGAGTACTAGATTTCGAATCTCTGTTGTGTTCCGGGAGATCTCGTACCAGTCGTTAGAATTGTAGCTCAGGATACAGTTTACATTCGAAAGCCAGACATACCCCATCGTCTTTGTAGGATTGAAATACATCAGACCTCGAAATCCAATGGTAGACCCTCCATGTCCATAGAGCCCGTGGGAGAAGATGTCCAGACCAAGACCATACCCCTCCCAACGAAGTTCAGAGGGAACAGTATTCGCGCTGGCGAAGTCAGATACTCTATCAAGCATCAAGTCGATTGTTTCTGGTTGGAGAATCTGAGAGTCACCAAACTGGCCTCCATTCAATAGGGCAATCATGAGATGTCCAAGATCACTCACAGTACTTCGCATCATATACTGTCCATCCCATATGGGTAACTCAAGATTTGACCCTGAAATGCGTGTGTGAGGTACGGCATGATGGCCTACAAAGTCTGATGAATTGAATCCTGTGTTGTTCATGAGTAGCGGACTGAAGATGTTCTCTTGCATGTACTCTGAAATAGTCTGCTTTGACACCGTTTCTAGGAGATACATCAGGATCTTGTAGCCAGAGTTGGAGTAGCTATACTGGGTTCCTGGTTCATACAGCCAGTTAGAACTGCTGTAGTAAGACCCGCTTGGAGTCAAGCATTGGTTCAGGAACTCGCCTAGTGGGATACCAATCACTGGAGTATAGTATTCTCTCCCGTAGGCATAGTCGGGATAGTAGGAGCCATCCCAGTCGTAGCAGAACTCGTGTGGCAGGATAGTGTCCAACCCTGTTCGATGTGCAAGCAACATTCTGGCCGTGATGGTCACATCGGGGTAACTCGGATTCGAGATTTCAAAGGGAAGGTAGTCACTGACAGCATTGTCCAATTCAATACTACCGTTCTCATGAAGTTGAAGTATTGAGATTGCTACTAGTACTTTCTGAATGGAGCCTATGAGGAAGGTAGTTTCACTATCTGTCTGTGTTCCAAAACCTTTCACCCAGCTTATCTCGCCATCAGAAACTACGCATGCATGAAATGACGGAATGTTGCCTTCGCTGACGATTCTTTCAATCTCCTTTTCAGTATGAGGTAAAACGACCCCTGTTCCGGCAGCGCCACTTGGTGGAATCAATAGACCAACGATAAAGAGCATAATACAGACTGAGGTGATTAACCTCCTCATGATCGGTCACTCTCAGCTACGGGAATTCTCCAAGGCATGCTTTGTTTCGGACGTATATATGTGGAATAGACGGCGCAATGTCAGTCCAGAATCCTAGACTCGTCTGAGAGATTACTTGCGCAGAGAGTATTGAACTCGAATCTCGCCCGACCCACCATCTCATCTTCATAATCTTGAAACAATTCGCTCTTTCAGAATCCTGATGGTATCCAATCCATTCTCTCGCAAGTTTCCAATGAATGGCAGACAAATATCCACTAGATCCACCTTTTCTTTATACTCGGACAGCCTCTCAATCACCACCTCTGGTGGTCCTGCTATTTCCTTGGAAAGAGCAGCATCTAGCCACTTCTCCTTCATTGGCCTAGTCATTGTTCTCTCCGTCCACTCTTGATTCAAAACGGCCTTCTTCCTCTGTTCATAATCCTCCTCATCTTCACCGATAACAACCGCAGTTTTACCAACTGACCATCTCATCTCTTTAGAATCACGCCCAATCTCATCGCAAGCAGCCTCAACATGCTCCCTTTTTTGAGCGAATTCAGTCGGTGTTGCTCCCACATAATCCAGTCCATCTCCATATCTAGCAGCAGTTTCTTCTATCATGGGTGCATTCAGAGTCTTGGTTCCGATGCAAATTGGAATTCTCGGTTTTTGTATCGGTTTTGGCAGAAACATAGCGTCTTTGATTCTGTAGAACTTGCCATCGAAGCTAGGTCGCTCCTCAGTCCAAAGGAGGTTGACTATTTGAAGGGCCTCTCTAAGCTGTAGTATTCTCGTCCTAGAGGAGGAAAATGCATAACCATATGCATTGTATTCCGCGGCTTTATGTCCCGCTCCAATCCCCAAGTCTACTCTCCCATTGGACGCATTATCTAGATTTGCAGCAATCTTGGCAAGAAGTGCCGGATTCCTATAGGACTGCGACGTTACTTGCGTGCCCAGAATAATACGTTCGGTCTGTGGTGTAAGCAATGCAATGGTTGTCCAAGCCTCATAGCAAGGGTTCTCCGTCCCTTTTGGATATCCAAAGAAATGATCCGAAACTGAGAATCTGTAGAAGCCTGCATCTTCTGCCGCTTCAGCTAGTATCACAATATCCTCATAGGAATATCCTATTTGCGGTTCAATGTGGATGCATATCTTCATCATAGTCACCAGATAATTCAGCTCTCAGATTGATTGAGTCATTTGCCGTCTAGGGAGATATGCCTCCCTTCTCTTAACAAGAAACATCAAAGCAAGCAGGGCATTTCAAGAACGTATTTCAATACAAATCTCGCTTGGTTCACTATCTTCTTCCCATTACAGCAGTGCTCTACGCCCCTACTCTCAGAAAGGCGTTTATCTCAGGAGTTACTATGGAGTGTGTGAGTGATGATGAGTTCGTCGGAATTGGAGAAGAATACATTCGTGAAGATTAGAGCTATGGCACTTGTCTTTCTCGTTTA
>JBHLOD010000061.1:0-7134 GCA_048940825.1 Promethearchaeota archaeon
AGGGCCGCAGAGTTGCTCTTTGATGACTTCACGGAGATCTCAAACCCAATTCATCAAGCGCTCCTCAACATGAATGCCCACATACTTGGATGCCAAGATACAAAGGACCCTGAAAACAGGATACTCCCTATCACGTTGAGGTCAGACCTTCCGGCCTATTTGGCCAAAGGAAACAAGAATCTTGACGAGGAGGCAGTTGAACAGCTTGGATTCACGAAGAGATCGGAGAAGCATGCAGTGAAGGAAAGACTTCTCAAAGCCAACATACTTCCTCACGGGGGAGGATACAAGTATCCTAGCATGCTAGGTATCAAGAGGGTCATGGAAACCAAATCAGGTACGAGGTACTACGTAACAGAGCACGCTACGGGCCAAGAATCCGAGAAGGTCTTCTCAAGCCCACGAGAGCTGGAATTCACCTATAGAGGACAGGAAGTGCTCTGGAAGGCTGTGGAATTGAGACTTTGCAGTGTAGTGGCACGTCTTATGCCTCGAGTAATTCTCAAGATTTGAGGTCCTTCGGGATCCAATCTGGTGGAGGGTAAAACGTTTTAGGTCGTCTGCGTTTTCCGCCGCCGTCGCACGGGGGTAACTCATGTGTCTGGCGAGGAAACTTTCGATATCATTGTAGTCGGTGCAGGCGTAATTGGAGTAGCCGCAGCATACTATCTACAAAAGAATAGTCCTGAGAAGACCATACTACTTGTGGATAGGCTGTCAGCTGCAGGTCAGGCAAACACTGCCATGAGCGCCGCAGCAGTCAGAAACATGTTCGCCTCGTCTACGAACCAGCTCCTAACAGACACATCAATCAAGTACTTCGAGCACGTGCAGGAAGAGAAGGGCTACGAACTCATGTTTGAGAAGATTGGCTACCTTTGGCTTCTAGGCGACACTCAGTTCAACAGCGAGAGTGTCAAGATGTGGATAGAGCGCATGAAAGCTTCGAGAATCCACAACAGGGTTTATGGCAAGAAGCAACTGAAAGAAATGATTCCCGGACTGAACGTTGACTTCTCCGGTGATGAAGAAGCTGAGCTGATGAACTTGAAGGAGGTCTGCTACGGACTGTTCGGAGGAGACTGTGGAGCCTTGGATCCGACACGTCTCGTGGAGTACTATCTTGATGAGTTCAAGAAGCTCTGCAATTGTAAGCCTCGCTTTGGTGTGAATGTAGAGCGTCTTCTTCTTGAACCGGTCCCGAAGTTGGACGTCCCAGGAGAACCGTTCGTCTGGCAGAACAAGAGAGTCGACGGAGTCAAGACAAGCGAAGGAACCCTCCGGTCAGACGTGGTTGTCTTGGCCACTGGAGCTTGGGCGAATGAGCTCCTTGACCCAATTGGCATGGATAGCAGAACCAAAGCAAAGAAGAGACACATCTTCGTTGTTCATGCAGAGGAAAGGCAGGGTCTTCATGAGCTCTTGGAAACAAAGGGTTTCAGTGACCTCAACACAATACCATTCACGATTCTGCCCTCTGCGGGCGTCTATTTCAGGCCTCAGCTGCAAGAAAAAGGGTTCTGGATAGGATGTGGAGACAAACTCGGTCGTAGCTATGATCACATTCAGCCTGAACATTATAGCAATCCTGAGAGTGCATATTACGAGAACAGTGTCTATCCAGTTCTTTCCAAGTATTTCCCAGCATTTGAGGGGGCTCGACCAATAGGCAGCTGGGCAGGAGGATACAGTTACAGTCCTGATGCAATACCCTACGTCTACCTGGAAAACGGTGTCTTGGTTCTCAACGGTGCAAGCGGGTCAGGCATAATGAAAGCCGATGCCATGGCAAGGATTGCCGATGCGCTATACAGGGGACTCCCTGAAGCAGACCTGTATGGTGGAAAGAAGATACCCTCAACTACTTTGAGTCAGAAGGAACGCAAGGTCGAAGTGGAGAGTGTAGTCATCTAGTATCGTACTCGGAAAGAGTCACAGGGCTACCTTGGCGGAAAACCCTAAAAGGACCAAGAGCGAGAGTTACTTGCCCCAGGGTTCTATACCCGACTACATTCTGAGGTTCGTGCGCATTAGAACCGCTCATGTGTAACACACACATCGAAAACGAGGTGAAACAAACTGGAAAAAGGTGAGCTCGATGACGACAGCAGAAAAACCAGAGACCAGCAAGCTTGCAATCACTGCATTGGAGTCAGGAATAGAGTATCAGGACCTGCAGAGCGCACCAGACGAACCTCTTCTTATCCAGGTTGTTGGAATCTGGCCTGACATTCTAGCAGAACTCTCTCAGAAATTCGAGGTCGACTTGGAGGACTTGCAGGACCTACAGGATCTCGACGAACGTCCAAGACTTCAGGTTGAAGACAAGTTCATCATGATAGTCCTGCGCGTACCAGTAGACCTCGAGCGTGTAGACAGAGAGTATTCGACCAGCCCCATTGGTATATTCTCGAACGGTCGTGACATCATAGTCATACAGAACGCGGAGATACCTCTCCGGAAGAACAGACTGAAGGGGGTCCTGAAACGCACGACCACTGTTAGCGGTGCAATCTACAACATCTGGGAGATTGTGATTCACTCCTTTGAAACAACACTTGATATTGTCGACACGACGATAAAAGAAACAGAGGATAGAATCCTTAGAGAGATTTACCCTTCCCAACTTGACAGATTCTTCCAGCTCTCTCGTGATGCCATATTCATGGAGGCCGCTCTCAAGTCAAACATGAAGGTGCTCCGCCGGATGAAAAGGTTGCAGAGTTTCGGACATCTCTTGCTTGACGAAGATAGGTTAGAGGAGTTAGAAGTCGACCTTCAGCAGCAAATGGAACTCAGTGCCATCTACAGAGAACTGATTGATAATGCAATGAAGGAATATGACAGCATTGTCGGGCACAACCTGAATACGGTGATGAAGACGCTAACGTCAATCTCTCTACTGGTAAGTGTCCCAACACTCATTGCTTCAATCTTTGGGATGAATGTCGGTCTGCCTCTGGCAAACGAACCGTTGGCATTCGTCGTGGTCCTGCTTGGAAGTCTGATAATCGCGGCGCCGCTCCTAGTCTTCCTCAGAGTCAGAGGTCTGGTCTAGTGGAAGACATAGAGAAATGATTAGGAACCCCTTTATGCCCCGGCACCCGAAGAGTATGGAAGGATTGCTATGACTTTCAAGCACTTGGCCGAATACCATCTCTGGACAGGAACTAAAATGAGGCTAATTGTGGAAGAGCTTCGTGAGCGGGAATACACAAAGAAGGTCGTGGGGAAGAACAGTGTCAAATCCATCTGTACACATATTGTGCTTGCCCTGGCAACGTGTTTTCTCTTGGCTGATGAGTCAGAAGACAGGAGTGTATATGATTGGATTAGAGCGGCCTCGAGAATGGAACTGCTTAAAAAATGGAACGAGCTCGATGAAAGACTAAGATCTATCATGAAGGAGATTCCTCAAGGCTCCGTCGTAGTTCCCCATGTTGCAGAGGAACCGTTTGAAATCGAACTGATGGACTTCTACCTTCAATACCTGCTCCACTCAACGCACCACAGAGGGCAGCTCGCCACGGCCCTCAGAATCCTCAAGAAGGATGTCCCTGGTACTGACTACTTGATGTACTTCAGAGATAGGACTGGAGTGTAGTCTACGACTACTACTCTTTTTATTTGTCAAATCACATTTGTGACGGCATGAGAATCGGAGTCCTAACAAGTGGCGGCGACGGTCCAGGGATGAATGCAGCCATCCGGGCAATTACTAGAATTGGATTGCGAAGAAACTGCAGTGTCTTTGGGATATTTGGTGGGTTCCAAGGGATACTTGACGAACACTTCCATGAACTAAACTCACGCTCCGTTTCTAGAATTCTTCACAGGGGCGGGACTTTTCTGACAACCGGAAGATCTGAGGAGTTCAAAACTGAGGAGGGCCAGAAGAAAGCAGCAGCAATGCTTGACAGGCGCAATATCGATGCACTGGTAGCAATTGGAGGAGATGGCACTATGCGCGGTCTTGCGGCCCTTAGCAATCACTGGAAAGGCCGGCTCCTGGGACTACCAGGAACTATTGACAATGACCTCTATGGGACGGACTACACAATTGGGTTTGACACTGCTGTCAACAATGCACTGGAGGCATTGGACAAGATACGCGACACAGCGGAGGCATTCCACCGCATCTTTCTTGTCGAGGTAATGGGTCGCCACTCCGGTTTCATTGCGGTCCATGTGGGCATAGCAACTGGGGCATCGGCAATAGTGATTCCGGAAACTCCGACAAAGATAGAGGACCTTGCCCAGAGAGTAATAGTGGCGAGACGAAGAACAAAATCTAGTGTCTTGGTTGTTGTCGCCGAGGGGGATGAACTGGGAAATGCGAATCTGATTGCTCAGGAACTATCAGAGCGTGTCGGAGATAAATGCAGGGTATCGGTTCTTGGCTATATACAGCGTGGCGGAAATCCTACTCACTTTGATAGAATTCTTGGTACACGCTTAGGAGCATTTGCAATCGAATGTCTCCTAGGGGGAAGACATGGAGGAATGGTTGGAGAGATGAATGGGGAGCTCGTATTGACTCCCTTCAAGGAAACATGGTCAAAAAAGAAGCCGTTTGATGAATGGATGATGGGCCTCATTGATGAACTTTCGGGATAGCCAATGTACGTGTTTATCAGCAAGACACTGGCACAGTGAGATATGAGGCACACCGTACAGACCCGACTCACTGACTTTGACGAGTCTTCTGGAAAGAAGAAGTCGAAGACCAAAAAGACTCAGCTGCCAACAGGAGAACTATGGAAGAAGACTATCCAGAAGAGAAAGGATTGGGGTGTCTGCAACTTTGATGGCACTATTCTTTTTGTACGTCTGATCAAAGGACGCATTCATGCCCATGATAGAGAAGCGGTGTGCAAGTGGTGTGGGGGAGTGCTTGAGATTCGCAAGGACAAGATCTTCTGTGGTGGCACTTGTGAAAGATACCAAGGAGAGTTCTCAAGGGACCTGAGTGCGTACCTATGGTGGGAAGGAGCGAAATCATACACACTACGAAAGAGGTTGGCTGAGATTGAGATGCTCGAATTACAGCAGAGAGACTTGGAAACCATGACATATGCACCACCCTGGTCAGTGCTCGAGGAATACGAAGAAGAAGTAGAATAGTACTCATAGAGAAAGAAACGGGCTCATGCGAAAGAATATTAGAAGCGTGACACTTGACGCAAGGTTCAGTGATTATCGTGACAGAGATTCCGATGGCAGAACCCGGACCAACTGGAGCAAGACCTCGTGAAGTGACAATCGCAGGGTATCTTGTGCTCCTTGATGCGATTACTGGACTGATAGTCGGAGCCATTTCGTACTATTTGTGGGAGGATTGGACAGCAGGCCTAGGTGTCATACTGGCACTCATTGCCTTCTTGCTGGCATTCCGCGTCTGGAACCGAGACCCGCAGGCTTGGAATCTAGCAGTCATATTCAATCTCGCCGCAATCTTCCTGTATATGACGAGCTGGAACGTTCCTGGAGCAGTCCTAAGCCTCATTTCAGTCATCTACCTTACTCTTCCAAATGTGAAGGTGCATTTCGAGGACAGGTTCTGGTAGCACGCTTCAATCACCTGAACAGATGAAGTGTCTAGGGCAGTGGAAAAAAGGCATCCATTGCCCTAGATGCTGGCTTCATAGAGTAGGAAACGGCGACTCTTGTACTCTTCAGGGATTTCAACCATGTACTGAACCCATTCCTCAGCTCGAGGACCTAGGAAGAAAGCCCCACGATCAGTCTTTGTTTCTTCGAGTTCGTCAAGAATTCTAGAGAAGACATCCACAAAGGCACTTCTGTTTATCGAGAAGATAGAGTATATTGAAGTTCGCAGGTCATTTCTCAATCCGCTATGCGACAAGCAGATGGTGTTTGCTTTTCCAGTTTCGCTGATCACTGCACGCACTTTGGCAATCTCAGCGACCTGCCGGATTCCCTCAAAATCCTTGTTGTAGAACTCCCAAGAGAACGCGATTGTTTCATCTTCAATAAGGTCTGGGGAGGTCGCCAGGATTTCCTGGAGTCGCTCAGGCCCAATTTCAATTGGTATGAGATTCGGACTTGGTGTGGGGTGCTCGGGAAAGGGCGGCTCAAGGCGAAGATAAGACACGCTGCTCGCCAGTTTGAATCCGAGCTTCTCAGCCAACCCCATGGACGCTTCGTTCCTCGTGCTAGTACCGTATCTAAGCCTCTTTACTCCGACTTGGCAGGCGTAGTCCATCAGATGTTCAGTGATCTTGGATCCCAGTCCCATATGTTGATTCTCAAACTTGACTCTGAGTCCTTTGATCCAAGCCATTTTCATCTCTGGACTGACTTGAAGCATCCCTATGGCCACGAGTCGGTTGTTTTGAAAGACTCCAAATGGATGCGTTCTCTCGGATTCTATCCATTGAGGAAATTGATCGGGGATATAGTCGCGTTCCCCCCAAAGCCCCATGCAGAGATCTCGCACGTCATCGTGATCAGACATGTGCAAAGCTCGAATCATTTCGGACATGCTGGCTGGGGAACAGGTTCTGCTTTATGAACCATGCGACATGACAAGATGGTGGGAATGTGCTAGTCATCCTTGTCAATCACTTTCTGCATGACCAAGCAGAAATGGTGGTGCACGTTGGAAACGTAGGTCGTCGGATATCCCCAGCAGCCCAGACGTTTGTTGTCTTGACACCACACCTGCTCCTGACGCATCTCGTAGGTTTCTGAGAGTCGATTCGCCAAGTCCCAGGCAATCGGCCTGAAAGAGCCGTCTGAGTCTCTCATATTCTGTATGACTACTGTAAGATACGACTCGTTGGCCATGAAAGGATATAATGAGTCAAAGACGGTTCCAACAGATTCAAGATAGTCTTCGTATGAATCGATATTGCCAAGGTCATCTGAGGAGGTGCCGTAGTACTGTCTGAGCCCCTTCTTCGCCCGATCTTTGTGCGTTGACTCATTGCCGCCTCTTGACTTTGTAAGCATGTTCCAGTAGGGAGGGGACGTTATGAGGTAGTCAAACAGGGGCACATCTTCACAAAACTCTGTCTCTAGTACTGCTGCTATATCAAGCGAATCACCTGCAAGCAGTAGCTGTCTTCCTGTACCCTCTGTATTCTCAATCTCTTTCCTCCCAGACTCTAC
>JBHLOD010000062.1:0-7090 GCA_048940825.1 Promethearchaeota archaeon
TCAAGCTATGCAGGAGTCCATGGCACAATCAAATACGAGATTGAGGCGAAGGTTGAAGTTTCTTGGGCCTTGGACCCAAAGATGAAGATCGAAGTTCCTGTAGTGGCAGAGGCAGCTTTACTTGTCCCAGCTTCTCTCTGTGAGAATCTTGTAGATGAAGATAAGAGGCTACTTGAAGTTGAGGTTCATAGAGACGTAATAAGCTTGGGAGAATCGTTGAAACTCGAAATCAGACTGGCCGACGATATCAACTTCCGGGGCCTGAGGTGTGAAATCCTTCATCATGAGAGAGTTTCACCGGAGGGGAAGGAAGAGTACTATCGAACTGAGCTTGCCGAGTGGTATTCACAGGAGTTTACACTGCCGAGACATGTCCCAATAGACATTGAAATGAAGACAAGCGATAGTTGGCCTCCTGCATTCCAGTCCAGACTGATTACGTGCACCTACATTCTCAAAGTGACACTGGATATCGCTTGGAGATTGGACAAAGTCATTGAAATACCGCTTAGATACGGTAGAACGAAGCAAGAAGATGACGGCTTCTCCTCTTACGGCTTTGAATTCTAAGTTTCGGAAGTCCCTGGTAAAGTGGGCCCATACATAGTGCGTCGATAGAATTGCCTATTAATATACGATGTAGACATGTGTTGGTGGAATCCACGTATAAGGCAGGTATCAGGCGGTACTTGGATTGCAGGAACTTGAACTAGAAAGACATGTGGAAGAAATAGATGAAACCGAGGAACCGTATTCCGCAAAGATGTGTAGGACTGTCGCAGTTTTGGTATACTTCGTTTCAACTCTTGTCTTCCTCTTGGCCTTGAATCTTGCGAGGTTTATCACGTACGATGTCGTTACCCAAGTGGCACCGTATTGCTGGGCATGCATCTTGGTCACAGCCTCTTGGATTGCAGTGAAGGCACGATCATACTTCCGAGATGAATTAGACTAGCCCAGTCTTATGCTGTAATGACGCAGACTCTACCCAGCTCTTCTGATGCATCTACTTACAGAAATGATTAGCTATAAGTACTGGATAATCACACAGCCAGCTGCGTCCCACTCGAAACCCGAATGCACATTAGAGAACAAGCTAATAGCCAGAGGTGGTTTTCAGATTGCACGAAACACAGATTGGCAGACCTGAAGAGAGCAAGGAGGCACCCGGCGCGGGCTTGCTCCGACTAGCCTTGGTGATTGTCTGGTCCATCACAATCCTCAACTATGTTGTCGTTTCGTCAATGGGGCAATTCTACGGTATTGACATAGTTTTCCAGATGGTTCCTTATCTGACATTGAGCATCCTTATCACTGCCCTCTGGATCATATCCAAGGTCTACTGGTACTACAAGAAGAAAGAGTAGTCTGGGCCCGAAACCTTACATGGCCTTGCGTGATTCACTCAGATGATGATAAGATACGAGGGCTCGATTTGGAGACCCCCAAGCGAGGCTAGGAGCCTAATTCTACAGGCGACAATCGGTTGCTCACACAATGCATGCACGTTCTGTGTTTCATACAAGGGGCGGCAATACCGAGTCAGAGGTGCAGAAGGAATAGCTGCTGATCTCTCGATGCTAGATGAGGGGATTAGACACAGGGTAAGACGCGTCTTCCTTGCAGACGGCAACGCTCTGGCAATGGACACGTCAGAAATCCTGAGGACCCTCGAAGTACTTGATCATGAACTACCCAACCTCGAACGTGTCGGTGCCTATGGCTACGCCAAGGACGTGAGAAACAAATCTACCAACGACCTGAGAGAGATTGGTAGTGCGGGGCTTGGGATTGTCTATCTAGGTCTTGAAACTGGTGACGATAAGCTGTTGCGGTGGTCAAGGAAGGGAGTAACGTCCAAAGAGAACACAGAGGCCTGCACCAAGATCAGAAAGGCAGAGATCCCTCTCTCTCTGACCATAATCCTCGGGCTTGGGGGTCTTGAGCATTCTGAAAGACATGCGTCAAAGACTGCTGAGGCGCTAAACATCATAGACCCGGAATACGTCGGGGCCCTCACATTGATGATACCACCAGGAACACCCCTCTTCGAGATGACAGAAAGAGGTGAGTTCAATCCTATGAGTCCAGATGAGAGTCTAAAGGAATTGAAACTCCTCGTAGAAAAGCTGGATTTGTCTGAATGCGTGTTCCGAACCAACCACGCATCAAACTACCTTCCACTTGCTGGAACAATGAATAGAGACCAGCAGAAGCTGCTTGATCTTCTTGAAGCTGTCCTTGAGTCACAAGATCGGACTTCGCTGAAGCCGGAGCACATGAGGGGGCTCTAGTCAGTCCCCAAGCTACTGACCGCCTCTACGAACCAAGAGGACAACTCCAGCGATTGCTATCACACCTATGATGACTGACACGACGGCCAACGTGAATGGTTCGATTGTGTCTTGCATCGGCGAACCACCGGGGAGGTTGTCAATACTGAACACGTTGTTCGACTGGTCTCTGCCTGAGGCCACACCATTTCCAAGGACATCAACCCGCACTAGGTAGCCTTCTCCATCTGACACCTGGGTTGTATCCCATCTATAGCCGGGTGTCGTCAGCCCGGCCACAATCACCATCCAAGTGACTCCGCCGTCGCTGCTATAGTACACGTCATAGACGAGCTGTTCGCCTTGAAAATCGATGGCAGTCCATTCAATCAATTCCACTCCGCGGAAGACCTCTCCTCCGTTAGGCAGTGTGACCTCAATGTGCGGGGCACAAGGGTCATGCGTTCTCCAGGCGCACAGGGATTCTTTTTGACCCTCATGGATGTCTGACGCGCGAACTGCCTGCGATTCCTCCGCATGCGGGATAGATCCGGTTGACGGGGCCAGAATGATGGCTGAACCCATGGCAAAGAACAAGCTCATGAACAGTGCTAAAGTAATTCCACTAGTGACTCTCAGACCTAGTCTCATCTTCATCTTCTCCCATGTTTCGAAGCGACGTTGCTGAGCAAGCAAGAATGGTTGGACGAATGCATTTGAGGTTTCTGAAATGACGGTCTGGACCTCTCTGGAGGTTCAGAACGAAACTAAGCCTAGGACGTTAAGAAGTGGTCAGGTCATGCAATACTTAATTATGAATCAGGATTCGTAAAGTTCATAAGAAACACGGAAAGCCCTCAATAGCGACAACAACGTCAAGAAGTGCAGGACTGCAAGGAGCCAAGAATAGTGTCTGAGAAGATCTATGTCATTAGTTGCAGGCAAGACCTGACTAGCTTTGGAATAGACAGAACACGCACATCTGTAGAAGGACTTGAGCCTGTGGGACTCTCCCTCGATTGGTCAAAAGCAAGTCTGGAGCCAGTAGTAGCAGACGAGAAGGTAGCATTTCTGGAGGGGGAAATCAGAATCGTTCGTATCAAGGCTTTACAAGTCCCGGCTTACGCGATGGTACTCCATTCGTTCTATGGTTCGAATGGAATGGGACACATATCCTGCATCGGCGCAGAGGAGTTCAAGAACTACTCAGAAGACAGAACAGCAAGGATGACGATGTTTCAGTCTAGACTCAAGGCATCTGTCATGAAGGGGGATCTGCTGGGACAAGTCCTGATTGTCCCAGGCAAGAAAGTGTAGTCTTTGAAAGATAGTAGCGCCTACTTGGCGCGCTTGATGTACCAGATGATCTTGTCGCCCTCTTCCACCATCTCGACTATCTCGTGACCAGTCCTGCTGGCGAAAGCTGGGAAGTCTTTCTTGGTACCGATGTCTGTTGCGATGACCTGGAGAATCTGGCCGATCTCGACCTCTTGGATCTCCTTCTTTGTCTTCAGAATCGGCATTGGACATCTCAGTCCACTAGCATCGAATGTTCTTGAAACGTTGTGGTCTGTCATGGTCAATACCTACGGTCGGCGTCAAATGCGCTGTCATTTTAAGATTTGGGATTGAACGAAATCCCTCAACAGGTGGCGCGGCAACCTACGAAGGGAGAACTAGACAGAATTCCGCTTTTCCTTTTCCGACACCCTTATGTGCAGTAGACATTCCCGAGCGCGAAGTTCGGGTGAACCAACATGGCAGTTTTCCAGCTACTACTGTTCATCCTTTTCGCGATGGGCTTTGCCACTATGTTCAGTGGCTTCATGGCGGCAAGGAGGATGGGATTTCTGTTGATGCCGCAGGTCATGCTTCTCATGCTCGGCATGCTGGTAAGTCTCGTGACACTGATTGTGGGGCTTGTCTTGCCAACATTCTCACTAGGATTCATGGACATCGTGCAACTATTACTACTCGTTGACTTCATCTTTTTCGCACTAGCTTTCCTGATGGAGTTCATCCAAGCAGTACCCGTGCTCATGAAGACAATGCAGGGCGGACCAATCCATAGCTCACACATAACAAACCTGATCGTGTCTGTCTTTCTGTCCCTCGCGATGTTCCTCTATTATGTTGACCTCGCGATTCTGTAGAGATAGGAGATGATAGCAAAATGGCACAGTTGTATTTGGTGGGTCAATGGGGTCCCGAGGCAGCAGAACGTTGCTTCGGACCTTTTGTGACCGGAACGACGGCTCAGGCTCAAGACATTCAGACCAACATCTTCTTGATGATGGACGCAGTCTACCTGATGAAGAAGGGAGCAGCTGAGAAGGTGAAAGCTCCTGGCTTTCCACCACTCCAAGACCTCATCGACGCATTCCTTGAGGCAGGAGGAAAGATTCAGGTTTGCTCCAATTCAGTCGAGTTCCGTGGGATCAAACAGGAAGACCTGAGGGACTCAAGAATCGAGATTGCGGGCGCCGCGACCATGGTCGACGATGTCCTAAAGCATGAGAAGACTATGTTCTTCTAGCAACTCCCTTGGAGAGAACTTCCTACGTTCTCTCCGACTCATTTCTTTGGAGATACTAGAGCTGGAAGATCGTTTTCATTCTTCCTTCTTGGTGAAGTACACATAGATAGACTGATCATTATCGTCCATGATGACACTGTGTCGAAGCCCCTCCTCCAGCCCGAGGTGAAACTTCAACTCCTCAATCGCGCCATTGTCATCTTTCTGAAGATGGAGGTGTTCCTTGAGGAACTCGAGAGAAATTGCAGCGTCTTTGTCTGTGATCTCACTAGTTATTTTCTCTAGCCGTTCTCGAACCTTCATGTCTATCGCAGTGTTAGAATCCTTCAGCTCAGAGATCTTCTTAGAGTGCTTCTTCCACGCCAAAACAACACACCTAGCAGTCCTGAGTTAGGGTTCTTTTTCAATCTTTGGAGAGAAACTCAGATGCCGGAAGTTACGGGAGAAGTGAAGGAGTGGCTGGGAGCTGCAAGCTCCAGCTCACAATGATATGACCTTGTCGTATTCTTCCATAACCATATCGACAACTTGCTCGATGTCGACAAGCTCAATTTCAGTTACCAGGCGGCTGTTGATTCCTCGCTCTTCTACATGGTGCTTCGTAACATACACTCTTGCCTCAAGGTCCTCTAGCTTCCCTGACTCAGAACATCCCTTGTCTGCAAGGTATGTGCCATCTTGCACCAAAAGGATTCCGACATCGTGGCCTCCGTTCTTGAGAGCACTGATAATCTCTGTCAAATCTTGACAATCACTTGAAAGCCAAATGAGATACTTCATCAGATCCACCTCGATACTAGAATGTGACAATGACCTCGTTTTGCGTCAGAGCCTCAGAAACCGCTGACTCGTCAGCCACCTCTACCTCCTCGAAGATTTCGTCCGGACCAATGCCTCTGCTTTCGAGAGACTGCTTACTTGCTAAGATACGTCCTTCGAAATCTAGGTAGGTGGCCTTGAACATTCTGAATGGCATTACATCAGCCGTCTTGAGGAGAGAGTATACTCCATCCCCCATGAAGAGTAATGTTGGCTCATGATCCATCCCAAACATGCCGACAGCAGCTCGCCATCCTTCAAAATTGACGATCTTTCCATATGGTCTACTGTTCACCAGAATGAGGACCTTGCGTTCTGTGAATTCCATTGTCGTGCCTCCTACATACAGAAAGTAATGAAACGGTCAGCCTCACCGATGTACTCAGCAAACTCAGTGAGTCCCGAAACTTCTACTCCCTCAATGAAGTCTGAACCACGTTGGTCGAACCCACGAGCCGAGGTGCAGAGTCCGCATGCCTGAAACTCTGCCCCCATATCTGCCAACTCTTGGAGTCTGTTGTTCATTGGAATATCCGGGTCCGGGTCTTGACCGAGCTTTGCGTTGTTCACACCATCCACAAAGAGGAAGACCTTCACGCCGTAGCCTTTCTCGAGAGCAGCCTTCGTGAGTTCATAGAAGGTGTGACTGTTCTGGTACGTGTAAGGCGCCGTCAGAAGAAGAATTCCTAACGTCTTCTTTTCCATGCAGTTTACTCTCCTATGGGGTTTGCTGAGCGGCGCAAATACTCTTTAAAACTGTAACCCTGTGACGGCACCACGTTTTAGGCCAACATTGAAAAAGCCTGCAAGAATACGCCGAGCCAGCGAGTTTGGCAAAGGAGCTACACTATTGTCAGAGATTACGATTGGCTTTACGGACAAAGATGGCAATGTGAATGAGGTAGAGTTCGACACCGAGGACACTGTTCTCGATCTCAACAAGAAAGGCATCGTCAGCATAGACTTGGCAGTCCTCGAGACTGTGTTGGATCTGAAGGAGATTGACCTGTCGGCCAACCGAATCACAGAGATCGATCTCTCTCCTCTCAGAACTCATGACAACCTACAGGTAGTCAATCTATTCAAAAACTCCTTGAACTCAATTGACCTTGGTCCTTTGTCAGACTGCAAGCCCCTTCGAGAACTCAATCTGGGTGCAAATGACATAGAGGCGCTTGACCTTGCACCCCTCGCGTTGTGCACTAGCCTCAAGAGACTTCGGCTCTTCAATAATAAGATATCAGAGATTCATCTCGAGCCACTTGTGAACTGCACTTCTTTGGAGAGTCTTGAGCTTGAAACCAACCTGATCAGTTCCATTGACCTAGCTCCTCTAGCACATTGTCAAGAGCTGCAGCAACTCAACTTGATGTACAACTCTCTTCGAGAGATAGATCTGAGTCCGCTTCGTGAGTGCCGCAAGCTAAAGTTCGTCTATCTTCATCAGAATGCATTGCAGTCA
>JBHLOD010000063.1:0-7087 GCA_048940825.1 Promethearchaeota archaeon
ATCATCTCCAGCAGAGAACGTGAGTTGACTCCTGCTGAGTTCAAAAGACTCGCTGAGAACCACATGAACAAGGATTCTCGAGGTGATATCGAAACGCAGCTGGTGGAGAAACCTCACAAGGCGGAGGACATTCCCAAGCTCCTACGCGTGAAGGAGGAACTCTTCTCTGTTGAAACGCTTCGAGAAGAAATCATCGAAATGGTAAGAAATCCAAGAGGGTACATGAGGAGTAGAAGAGGGAAGATGCCCCCTTGGGTCGCCTTCACATCAATGGTTCTCTTCATGATAACGGGAATCATTATCTTCTCGATTCTCACACCATTCGCCGGGGTTAGGCTACCTTGGCTTCTGTTCGTTTTTGGATCTCCATTAGCCATGGTTTCCGCGTACTTCACGGCCAGATCAATCAGCGAAACTGGTATGTTGGCCGGCTACATATCTGACATCATATCCATCCCAGCGATTCTGTTCTTCAGGGTGAGTTTTCAAGCCATCACGACATTCATGGCCATGCTTGGAGGGCTTCAGGATGCGGCTCTCGCCCTGCTAGTACATCTGAAGCTTGGACGATTCACTGGTGTCAGGGGTAGAGATATTCTCAAAGCAGTCTTCATCGGCATGGTTCTCGGGACAATTGCGGGCTCAATAATAACCTACATGCTATTCGTAACATATGGTTTCGGAGGGCCTGCCTTCCCCGCCCCAGTGGCACAGCTCTTCGGCTTCTTGGTAACGAGTATAGCGGATATAGGCGATTTCCAACTCCCCGGTGTATCGGACCTCCCTGGGTTCCACCCCTTGGTCGCCTTAATCTACCTACTCTCTTTTGGCATAATAGGGGGGATTGTAGGATTGCAGCTGGGCAAGAGAGGTCTGAGCGCCATCAGTCTGGCCGTTGGGCTTTTGATACCTCCCGCAACGGCTGTAGCAATGCTCTTCGGAGCATTCGTAGACTTCAGAATGGATAGAATTCGAAATCGCGATTTATCGAGTGATGAACATGTTTCGATGTGCGAACAGATGCGAGAGAAACAGAGCCAAGTTCTGAGCGGCATTATTGCTGGTGAGGCAATAGTGACAGTTGTATGGGTAATGTGGAGTGCGCTAGCGCTGTTTGTCTAGGATGGTGTATTGATATACTCTGCTACACGTTGTAGGAAACTCGGAAAATCGTTCTTATACATGGTTGCTCCTGCAGCTGCTGGATGACCCCCACCTTGAGCGCCGTCTATCTTAGAGAGTATTCTGTTCAGCATCTTGTTGAGATCGACAGCTGAGTGTCTTCGCCGAATGCTCATGTCAACCTCGTCTTCACTTGACCGGGCACTAATTCCAATGTTGCTGTCAGTTGTATAGGCTGCGAACTTCGCACTCTTCCCTCGATACCCGTTGATTGGCATGTCAAGAACATATCCCACAGGGCCCAGCTTTCTGGCGTTGTGTTGGACGTATCTGAAGACCTCATGCTCAATCCTTGTTGCCTTCAACGCGAGAGCAACGATGTCGTTCATTGAACTCGGATCTACACCCAACGTGAGTTGCCTAACCAAGTCCTTGGATTCCTTTCGATAGTCAATTTCCTGAAGCGCCTGTACGAGAAGGCCGGCCTCCAAATACAGTGTGCGCTTGTCATAGTTCTCAAAATGGCTCTTGGCAAACTCCGTGCCGTCACAATAGTCCCCGATGGCACCATAGAGAGCAAGACGAAGTGCATACTCAGGCAACTTCTCCGCAAACCTTCGATAGACAAGTTCTGCCGTGGAAGGCCCGACTTCGTGGAAGAGCTGAACTCGTCTGGAGAGCTCCTTGCGCTGTTTGGTGGTCATAGGATGATGATCGATCCAATGAATCTCCGTGGATTCGGGGAAACGGTCAATGGCTCTGAGAATATCCTCAAACTTCTTTGAGTTGATTGCAATGTCGCTGACACTCACTGACTCTGGATTGTCCTTCGCCGCGCGGAATAGATCCTGATGGACTTGGGAGGGCTTTGTGAAGTAGAAGTCTGCTCCTGGGAAGGCAAGTAATGCAATGGCACCCGATGCTATTCCGTCAAGGTCTCCGTGACTGAGCACGATAGAGGTCAATATCTAGCACTCCTTCGGAATGGTTAGGAACCATAAGTATCCTCAAGAGCCTTGTCCCATTCATCTTTCTCTTCTGGTTTGTCCTTGGCCTTCTTGCGAGCCTTCTCGCGCTCCTTGCGCATCTTGGCCGCCTCCTTCTTCTTGAGCTTCAGCTCTTTCTTCCTTCGCTTCATCTCTGCCTTTTCGGCGTCAGTGAGCTCCACCTCTTCTATGATTTCGCGTTTCGAGAACCAGCTTATGACCATGGCGGCGAATGGGAATAGAAACACCACGGGAATTAGGAATAGCAAGACTATCTCCGGTTGTTCAAGCTCGACACTGTTCACAATCCCCTCTGGAAGACTGAGAATCCCGATGATTGATGGACTCATCATGATGAAGGAGATTGCCACAACGCTCAGAAAGCGAATTGCTGAGCCCATTACGGTGGAACCTATCACGTAGCTTGAAGAAGGAGATGCAGCTTTCGCCGTGAGTTCGTCTCGTGCTCTTGAATCGGTCTGAAGTAACTCATCAACGTATATCTGAAGGCGGCGAACATCAGACACTGCATCAAGGTTCTCTAGAGCATCTTGACTGCCCACTACTTTTCGTTCTATTGCCTCACGGAGAAATGAGAAAGCAGTAGCTCCAGTCGTTCTGCTCATTGCGGTGGTACTTACCTTCTCACCCTTTTCAATAGCATCTTGCTTTCTAGTCGCTTGGCGCAGCGCAAGTAGCTGCTTCTTCAACGTTTCTTCTCTATCTTCCACCGGCTTCCCTACAGAATAGCTGTATATCATCTGGTAGCTCAGCTCAAGATAGGCGAAGGACGCAAGGGCGATTAGTTGTACTTGGGTCAGAAGAAACTCAAAGAAGTCAGATGGGAATACCGCATAGTCAGGTACTACTGCAGACCCGAAGAACATGCTGAAGGCATTCTTGAATGTGGCTAGGACCAGAATCATCTGAATCGCTATGAATGCACCTCCAACATACTTGTGCTCCATTTTGCCGAGAGCCAAGAAGAACAGAGCGACTCCAATACCTGCACAGAGGAAATAGAAGAATGGGAAGGCGTTGTCAATGAGTGAATTGATGACATTGAAGATGTCCTGCTGAAACCTGATGAAGACTTGATTTGGATCTGTTATTGGACCCGTAATCCCATAGGGTTGCATGTACCAGAGCCTTAGAACGATTGTGTTGTAGAGACCAACTATGAGATTCGGTGGAACCGTGCCCAGAAGTGCTCCGGAGATGCCCGTTACTAGTATGAATGACACATAGAAGAATATCAGAGACAGCATTCGAAACACTGTCACGACAAAGTTGTATGGGGCATCCCAATGCCAAACATCATTGACATTCATAGCATCCCATACCAAGTATGCCATCGCCACAAATGCAGCGGCAGAAGCAATGCGAAGTACCCAAGTTACGGGCTTCAAAACATCGCCACCCCCTTCTGCTTGGCTTGTTCATAGGTCTTGATGATTGTCGGCAGGAAGTCTTCCGGACCAACATTCATGACACCAATCCCGAATCTCGCAAGAGCTCGAGCTATCTTGCGTCGTCGCTCCCAGAGCTCTTCGGACACTGCCTCGGACAGAACCTTCTCAACGGGCCCAAACTGGCCGACTGGCGCCTCAAACCAAGGACCAAATGGGCTGATTACCAGCGCCTTGTGACCGTTCGCGACAAGTGTCTTCATGGCATTGAGCAGAGGTCCTGGGCTCTCTTCCAAGTCGCTCATCCATACGATAAGAGAACGCTTCCTAGTGTGTTTTGTGACGTGGGCGATAGCAGTTTCATAGTCACTCCATCCACCGGGCTCCGCCATCGCCAAAGCCTCAAGCACGCCAAACATGTGCTGAGGATGTGTTGATGGTTCAACATACGCATGGACAACGTCGCTGAATACACAGGTACCGACGAGGTCCTTTCTCTCAAGGCCCATATGTGTAAGAAGAACAGCGGCGCGCACTGCGTACTCTAGTTTCGTGTTCTCGGGATACCCGTTCCCCATGCTGCCGCTGGTGTCAACCATGCAGATAATCTGGACATTCTTCTCCTGTTCGAACTGCTTTACGACCATGTCACCGCGTTTGGCGCTGGTCTTCCAGTCGATGAGTCTGAATGAGTCCCCTGGCATATACTCCCTGAAACCTGCGAAGTCGGTTCCCATTCCTACAATCTTGGTTCGATGAGAGCCAAACATCAGCCCCAATTGTCTCTGCTTGCCAAGTGACTCGAGGCGCCTTACATCCTTCCAAGTGGGCATGACGAGAACTTCAGTTTCAGCCTTGAGAGTTCTCTTGTAGTAATGGAGACCAAGGCGATCACGCATTATGACTTCGGTGGGACCAAGGTAGTAGCGACCACGCATACGGCACTGTAGGATGTAGCTGAAGCTGATGCTACTGCCCGGTTCAATTCGAGTGGCAATGAAATTCTCACCAATGGCGAGAATCCATGTTTCAGGGTATTGATCATGCACTTCAATAAAGTCGAAGTGTCTTCGAGACCTGTTGCGGATTGTCACTCTGACGCGTAGAAAGTCGCCAGAGAACACCTTGACCTTGTCGATTTGCCTGTCCACTTCTATACCGGCAATGTTTGCAGTGAGGGCAAAGAGGGGTAGGGTGACAACTAACCCTATGAGAAGGTATACTCCGATTAGAGTGAGGTAGAAGTTCCCGCCAGAAGCAAACCCGCTTGTAAGAAGCAGGACGCTTGCGAAGACCACTACGAAACCTCTTTGCGTAATCACTTCACATCTTCTCCGATATTGAACAGTGCGCTATCATGCTATTTCGGTACGTCAACCTCACCTAGAATCTTGGAAACCACTCGCTCCACAGTCAGGCCCTCTAGCTCTGCTTCGGGTTTCAGAATGAGCCTATGATTGAGAGCTTGGACTGCCAGTTTCCTTACGTCTTCAGGAACAACATAGTCACGACCTTCCATAGCGGCCTTGGTCTTTGATGCATTCATGAGCACCAACGATGCACGGGGTGAGCCGCCGAGTAGAATCTGAGGATCGTTCCGAGTTCGGATAACGATGTCCCTGATGTAGTTGATTACATCTTCTTCGATGTAGACTGTCCTACATGCGGACTGCATTCGAACCATAGCTGCAGGATCTGCAAGGATACTGAGATCTGTTACCTCGCCAAGGTGTTTCCTTCGAATGACTTCCGCCTCTTCAGAGTCCGTCGGATAATCCAGAATCAGTCTGAACATGAACCGGTCCAACTGTGCCTCGGGGAGAGGATATGTTCCCTCTTGTTCCACGGGGTTCTGAGTGGCTATGATTAGGAATGGCCTTGGCAGCTTCCTAGTCACACCTTCGATTGAAACCTGCCGCTCCTCCATCACTTCGAGAAGTGCACTCTGTGACTTCGGTGGGCAACGGTTTATCTCGTCGGCTAGAACCAGGTTGGCAAAGACCGGGCCCTTTCGGAACCAGAACTCTCCAGTACGCTGGTTGAACACGTTACTACCAAGCAAGTCTGCGGGCAGAGTGTCCACAGTCAGCTGGATTCGCTTGAACGCGCACCCAAGTATGGATGCGAACGTTCTCGCCATGTATGTTTTCGCCAGGCCAGGTACTCCTTCCAGCACGACATGACCATCCGAGAGAAATGCAGTAAGCACGTCTCTCAGAATGTGGGTCTGACCCACAACACGCCGCGCGCACTCGTTGAGAATCTGTGAGGTGGTTTCCTTCACTTCATCGATGCTCATCGGCTGGAGTGCATCGCCCGGGTCCATTTCGGTTGTTTCTTCTGTTGTCATTTACTTCTACCTCATATATCACTTCATATCGATTGAATGCGTCTGGATGTTTCTCATCCAGAAGAATAGGTTCATCATTTCATCTTCTTTGATCTTGATGTCAGGTCTAGAGGAGATCTCCTCAATACGTTCTATGGTCTTGAAGAAGTCAGCTTCCTTCAGGCTGGAATCCTTGTAGCGAATGAGGTCCCATAGTCTGTGTGCGTCATATTCCGTCCACTGGTGCTTCTTTCTTAGGTCTCTTCTGAGCCTTCTGTATAACATCTTCACTACTCGACCGTAGTTGCCCTCCGTCCGATAGTACATCATTCGTTCGCTGAAGTACGTCTGACCACGACGCAGGAATACTTCGGACACACTCTTCACTTCGGGCTTCTTGGCGTCTGGCAGATACTTACGGATGCCGAAAATAGTGACCAGTGGGAACAAAGGTGCCAGGTACGGGAGGCTGGAGAGCCAGAGAGCCCTTCCCAGGTAGAGTCCAAAGAAGAACTCTGGTGAGTTCCATGGTACTTCCAGAAGATTCTCAGAGTACAAGACCGTACTGTGGTTTCCGCCGGATAGCCAGTTCATTACATTCAGTGCGAATCTCCGGTTACTCCCCTTGTCAATCATATCATTGCTGAACATGCTCGGATCGCTTAGTGCCACGAGGCGACCACCCAAGTCTAGGGCCCCGGCCACTGGTAGTCGACCAGCCCATTCAGTGGCATTAGGCCATGGATTCGTGCTTTCTATATCATATTCACACCAAGCCCGAGTCGTAGTCCAGGCGACGCCCTGCAGTCCGATTGCGCACGTAGGAACTATGACGGAAGCATAGTTCAGGTGTAGCTCACTTACACCCTGAGTGAGAGCGTGAGAAGAGAAGTCTCGTATTACGGGTAGGCGCGGGTTCTTATCATATGAGTCAAGGTCATACAGTACTCCACGCGCGAAGTGCAAGAATCCTGTGATGCCTGTTGTGTTCTGCCCAGCAAGCATGGTTCCAATGAACGTGTTCAGTATGTGGAAAGAACTGTTTGCACTGCCGAAGTCATCGGCAATCAGCACGCCCCCTCCAGCTATTAGGTGTTGGAATATCACCAGTATGGAGTCTGCGGTGAAGTCCACTACAGGACCCATAATCACGAGCGTTGCGTTACCTCCGTATCGACCCAGCGTGCTCATTGAGGACTGGATTGCCTTCACGTCGTAGCCAGCACCCTCGATTGTCATTC
>JBHLOD010000064.1:0-7017 GCA_048940825.1 Promethearchaeota archaeon
AAGATGTGCGAGCTCATCAAGGACTATGACTTAGATGGGTTTGTTATGTTCTCTGTCCGTTCATGCAAAAGGTACTCTCTAGGTCAGCTTGTATCCAAGGAAATGGTGACAGAGAGAACTGGAGTTCCAGGTGTGGTCATAGAGGGTGACATGGTGGATAGTCGACTCTTCAACGAAGCCCAAGTGCAGACTCGTGTAGATGCACTGCTTGAGATGTTTGTATAGGGTGACAAAGCGGTGAGCAAGGGGACTCTCGGAATTGGGATAGACGTTGGTTCTACAACGACAAAGGGAGTTCTCATAGACTCCTCTGAGAAGGTCTTGGCTTCACACCTTCAGAATACAGGAGCATCTGCACCGAAGGCCGTGGAGCAACTCTTGGAGCAACTCTCCACGGAATCTGGGGTAAATCCTGGAGACTGTCGTATCATTGGAACAGGCTATGGCCGGAGCATTGTAGAACTTGCATACAAGACTGTCACTGAGATTACGTGTCATAGCGTGGGTGTCCATTCAATCAACCCGGAGATTCGACTGCTGATTGATGTTGGAGGTCAGGATTCTAAGGTCATCCGGATTGGTCATAGCGGAAGACCGGAGGACTTCGAGCTCAATGATAAATGCTCTGCCGGAACTGGTCGGTTCCTCGAGGTCATGGCCCGCGTCCTTGAGGTGTCAATGGATGAGCTTGGCCAATTGGCCCTGAAATCAGACTCTCCCTCTACGATTAGCAGTACATGCACAGTCTTTGCCGAGAGTGAAGTGATTGGGCGTATTGGTTCAGGCGAGTCGGCATCAGACATTGCTGCAGGAGTGCATCTCTCGATGGCGTCCAAGATAGGTTCATTGTCTAAACGTGTTGGAGTTGCCTCGCCTGTTGGTGTGACTGGGGGTGTCGCACTGAACCCAGCCTTCTGTCACTATCTTTCGAAACAGCTGGGTCACGAACTGTGGATTCCAGAGCATCCCCAGTTGACTGGCGCCCTGGGTGCAGCCATCATAGCCCTAAGGGGTCAACAGGATTGACGAGCAGATCATTTTGCCCGTTCCATGATCGATTCGCCGTAACTGACGAAATCCTCTGCCCCTTTGGCAGATTCCAAGCCCATTCTAACCTCATCATTTGAGATTTTGCGCATATAGGATCTCCAACGCATGTTATCAAAAGCCTCCGGAGTTGGCTCAGAAACAATCTCAAAACGAATCTCAGAGTCGCTGCTCTTGTACTCCACTTCATTGTTCACGAAACCATATGAGAAGAAAGTCTTTCGGAGAAACCTGCCAAAGCGTGTATCATAGAACATGAGCGCCATACTCTGATTCTCAAGAGAGCCCTCCCTACGTGCCTCGTGTACAGACATCAGGTATCTGGCATTCATCTCCAAGGTGAAAAGAGATGAAGTTTCAATCAGTCCTTCCCCGCCGAACTGGTCCCTGGAGTATCCTCTCCATTCACCTACCAGAAAGTGCCAGTTCTGTAAAGGTGATGATATCATGACTCGACATGAAGTCCCTTTGGAAATAAGATTGGTGGACCCGGCCTATTTCGGGACCTTCAGAGCTTTCTTGCCGGCCTTCATACCAAGGTCCAGTGCCTTTAGGTTTAGCTCTGCAAATCTCGGCCAACGTTCCTTGATTCTCTTCTTCAACCCACTCACTGACAGCATCTTCGTTATGGCAGCAAATGCACCAATCATCACAACATTAGTTGTCTGCTTGTTGCCCACTTCCTCGTCAGCAATTCGAGTCGCAGGAACCTTGTAGACCTTGACTCCTCGTGGGAGATCCCCCTCAACATCAACCAAGTCTTCGTCCACAATTAGGATACCGTTCTCCTTCAGGCCTTCGATGTATTCTAGATACGCGGCTCGACTCATTGCTATGAAGACATCAGGTTCCAAGACCTTTGGATAGTCAACCTCTTCATCGCTTATGACAAGCTCGCTCTTGCTGGCGCCTCCGCGTGCCTCAGGACCATATGACTGCGTCTGTACAACGTGTTTCTTGTCAATCAAAGAAGCAGTTTCGCCCATCACGACGGCCATGGTGACAACTCCCTGACCGCCGAATCCACCTATTCTGACCTCGTATCTGGTCGACTCATAGTCACTCAAGTCACTCACTCCTTGAGCTTCTCGTGCATCTCCTTGAGAACTGCAGTGTATTCGGGCTTCACTATGTCAACAAACTCGCCGCAGACAATCCGGGATTTGTAGTCTAGCTCTGCTTCATGAGGCGGAAGGCCATTCTGAATGTCGGCAACTTTGAGAAGATGTTTGTGCATCTCCAAGCCGTCCCCAAGCCTATTCATCCTTCCATACTCTGTCGGACAGGCACCTACAATCTCGACGAAAGACAGGCCATCTTTTTGAATTCCTTTCTCAATTGATTTGGTCGCGCGGCGGGCCTGTACAGCAGTCCAACGGGCTACGTATGTGGCTCCTGAGGATGCCGCAAGTTGTACAAGGTTGAAAGGATGTTCAGGATTTCCGATGGGTCGCGGACTGGTCTGTGAATATGCCTCATGCTCAGTCGTGGGGCCAAACTGTCCTCCAGTCATTCCATAGTTGAAATTGTTGACACACACAATTGTCATGTCGATATTGCGTCGGCAGGCATGGATGAGATGATTTCCTCCAATCGCGGCTATGTCTCCGTCGCCGCTTACCACGATGACCTCCAGTTCGGGGTTGGCGATTTTCACACCTTCGGCAAATGCGATTGCTCTACCATGTGTTGTGTGATATGTGCCAGTCTTGAAGTATCCCGAAATCCTACCAGTGCACCCGATTCCGGAAACTACAACCACATTGTGGAAGTCGATTCCCAGATTGTCAACTGCACGTGCAATCATCTGGGTAACAACTCCAACCGAGCAGCCCGAACAGAAAATCCAAGGCTGACGGTCCTCCCTGATGTACTTGGACATTGGATGCTTTAGCGTGGGGACAGTTTCGGTCAAAGGTGGGCCTCCATTGCGTCCTCGCCTCCTTCAGGATAAAAGACTTGTTGATGAGGACCTCGAGGTTTGGGTCTAAAATGGCAAAGTGAATACAAAAAGTCGCTACCTTTCCCCGAAGAATGCTAATATTCATTCTCAACAAGGTCTTCTTAAGTGTGGGTCGAATTGACGGCTACTGGTCATGCTATAGAAGCCATACTAATCACAGACAAGGCAGGCAGTACCAGATTCTACATGCAACTCGATCCTCGTGCATTCGGGATGGACCCTGTGCAAGCATCCATCTTCTTTGCTGCGCTGGACATGTTCTCTGACGAACTCTTTGAAGAGAGTGAGCCTGCGTTCCATCTCGACTATGGACCCCGAGTATTCTCTGTTTTGAAGGGAGTAGAAGCCAATCTGATTGCTGTTGGTGCCAAGCGACTGAGCTCTGAAGTCATGGATCTATTGAATACGCTACTTGCGGAGTTTGAGCTCGAGTGGCTTCCTGCCGCCAAGTCAATCGGACCCGGGTCATCATTTGAAGATGCTTACTATGAGTCGTTCGGAGAGAGAGTCATGAAGAACCTCTCTCTTGAAGATCTGCCGGATTCATGGATACCATACTTCACAACCAACCCAGATACGTTGACCATGATTAGCACCACGATAGCGCCACTTATCGATGGGTCAAGAAGTGTGAAGGAAATCAGGAACGCCAGCGGGCTTTCGAAGAGTGAGATGCTGACGGAAACGTCCAGGCTTTGGGCCCATAGGGTCATTCGATTTAGAAACATGCTTAGTTTTGATGACTTTGTTGGTGCGAAGACTCCCTTTTTGCGATATATCCAAGCGGACTCGATAGAAACACAGAATCTGAAACGTCTACATCCTGAGATGGCGGAAGTCCTACCTCGCTTGGCCGGGCTGATGGACGGACGACGAACCGTCAGAGAAATGGTCGCCGAGCTTGGAGGGTCGTATGACGAGAGACAAGTACTTAGGATGCTGGACCATCTACTGGAAGACGACGTCATCGAAACACTCTCTTCTGAGAAACGTCGAATTCTTCTCGTCAAGCAGGCCCTCGAAATCTCGTTGCGGGTGGCTGAAGACATCAACCGAGCTCAGGCTGCACAAGCCATGCGGTCGGTTGTGGACAGGAGTGTTACCCCTGAAACTCTGGGTCAGCTTCACTTTGTTGACAACAGCTGGGCTGTCGACTTTGACTTCAAGCTGTTGGAGGGTCTCAGCTATCGCAGACTTATGCTTCTCTATGGAGAATGGATGAAGATTCTAGCGCAGTTCGTAGCCGCACTAGAGCGAGAGAATCTTTACGTTTTCATTGCCATTGTAACTGAGGAATTCCATGATCGCATAGTTAGCCGATATGCGGCCCGAGACTTGGCAGGGCTTGAAGAGTTCTCATTCTGGTTGGAAACGTTGAGCACCGAGATACTGTTTCAGCCTCGCGTCATCAGAACTGGATCGTTGGAAGCAACGGTCAATGACGGTTCAGAGGAGCTTGCGTATCTTCTTGTCACAAGGGGACAGGTCATTCACGGACAAGAACGCATATCCAGAATCTGCACAACCGCCGGAGTCCCGCTGACAGATGTCCCTCCTGATTTCTGGGCCGGCTGGCAGAAGGCAGAGAGCATTGACCGTCTTTTGGTGGAGTATGCTAAACTGGGACACGCATCCAAGTTGACGCTATTGATCCTTTCGAGGCAGCTTGGAGTGTCGCTGCCCAAGGAAATCACCTTCTAGCCAGATTTGTCCTTTTCTAATCATCAAAGAAGGTTCGTTCGTCTGAACAACCATTATCTAAGAAATCTCATCATAGTTACACGCAAATCTGCGGGATGGCTAGAATGAGTCCGTCTTATCTTTTCAAAGTCGTCACAGTCGGATCCGCGTCAGTCGGGAAGACAAGCATAATTATACGTTATTCGACTGGAGCTTTCCGGGAACACTACTCTCCCACACTTGGAACGGGCTTTGCTTACAAGAAGATGAAGATTGACGACAACCTTGTGAATCTACAGATCTGGGATCTGGGCTCACAGGACTTCCTTGAACGAGTTCGAGGGAACTACTACAGCGGAACTCAGGGGGTCATCTTCATGTTTGACACGACATCCTGGGAATCGCTGGATGACGTGCCCGACTGGAAGAAAGAGGTCGACAGACACGTCGATGAGTATCAAGCGATTCTTGTTGGGAACAAGACGGATTTGGTTGTTGAGAGAGTCGTTTCCGAGGAAGATGGCCAGAACATGGCAAGACAGCTCGAGATGGACTACCTTGAAACCTCTGTCAGACTTGACAAGAATGTAAACAAGGCGTTCGAGATGATAGCTCGACGCATCAGTGAGTGGCTGTTCTAGCGTACTCGGCCAAACAGATACACGAGGATGGATTTCAAGGCAGGTCTACCCTGGCATGACTTGTCTAATCTTCTCCAAAATCTCATGTGGTAGTTGAGGCATCCCAGCAGGCTTTGTCATCAGGTGCACTGGTGTTGGTGAAGACACACCTTTAATCATATAGTACATCTGCCCTAGATTTTGCTCTGCCACTATAATGCTGTCTACTTGAGAGGCTAGTCTAGCTACATGTTCTTCAGGGAACGGCCACACCGTCTTGAGTCTGAGCATTCCAACCTTGATGCCCTCCTTGCGAGCGTCCTTGATGGCTCTCTTGGCACTCCTTGAAGGAGTACCATATGCTATGACCCCAATCTTTGCGTCATCAAGCATGAATTCCTCGACATCTATGATCTTGTCGGCGTTTTTCAGTATCTTATCGCTTAGCCTCGTGATTAGCTCAATCTGAACGTCTTCCTTGTCACTCGGATAGCCTCGTTCGTCATGAGTCAGGCCAGTGGCATAGAACTGATATTCCGAACCAAGCAGGGCCATTGGCGGCACAAGATCCTTGTCTGGCTTGAACGGGAGGTATTCTGAGGGGTCGACTGTAGGGAGTTTCCTATACTCAAGCTTGAGATCCTTCTCACTTGGAATCACCAAGCGTTCTCGCATGTGACCAACTGTTTCGTCAGCAAGGACGAAGACAGGAGTCCTGTATCTTTCGGATAGATTGAATGCCTGGACAGTCTGGTCGAACATCTCCTGAACAGAAGCTGGTGTGAGCGCTATTATCTGATAGTCACCATGACTTCCCCATTTGGGCTGCATGACGTCCCCCTGTTGCCCTTTCGTGGGCTGTCCAGTGCTTGGGCCTCCGCGCATGATGTTAACCAATACAAGAGGGGTCTCAGTCATGACAGCAAGTCCCACTGCTTCGAGCATCAGGCTCACCCCTGGTCCTGATGTAGCTGTCATCGCCTTCGTTCCTGTCCAAGATGCACCGATTACACTCGTTATGGAGGCGATTTCATCCTCATACTGGACGTATGCCCCACCAACTTCGGGCATTCTCATGGACATCCATTCAGCAATCTCAGTAGCGGGGGTGATTGGGTAACCACCGAAGTAGCGACAGCCGGCACTTAGCGCCCCCTCTGCACAGGCTATGTCACCCATTGTGAACATCACGCGCTTGGGCATCTATCTCTCCCCCTCTGCTTCGTCCTCAAACTCAGGAATCACGGTTCCTTCTTCGACGGCACCAGTATCGTATGCCTTTCTAGCCTCGTCCTTGTCTGACAAGAAGATTGCCATGTCTGGGCATACCCTCTCACAGAATTCACAGTTGACGCATGCATCGATATCACAAGCACTGACTGGGTGGTAACCCTTCCGGTTATACTTCGACATGTTGATGCAGAGTACGTCTTTGGGACAAAACTCTACACAGAGGTTACACTGTTTGCATTGTTCTTCAAGAATCACCAGCACCTTCTGTCGAGTGCGTGGAGGTTTTGGTGTGATTGGCTTTCGAGCTGTTGCCATCAAAGTATTCTCCTGGGACACTGACAGGGGTCTTTCGAACTATGGCTGGCAATACTGGGGCTTGAAGAACACAGTTTCTTGTCGCCCTGCGCATGGGCGAAACGCAGAGCTATATGAGCCTTACCTTGGGGGACTCAAGAAAATGAAGTATCATCTGCC
>JBHLOD010000065.1:0-5659 GCA_048940825.1 Promethearchaeota archaeon
GCGAAAGTACGGGTCGAACAATCGGTAAGAGAAGGGATCAATATTGCTCTCAACCTCTTGGGAGGTGTGGACAGATTCGTGCAGGTGGGAGATGTGGTGACTATCAAGCCGAACCTGAATACTGCAGATTCGTATCCAGCTTCCAGCGATCCGGAGTTTGTCCTTGCGCTGGGAGAAACAATCTTGGAGGCAGGCGCCTCTAAGATAAAGATTGTAGAGTCTTCGATGTTCAGATTGAAGACGAGGGAGGTTGCTCAAAAGACCGGACTCCTAGAGGTTGCAGAGAAGCTTGGAGCAGAAGTCACCTTCCTCGAAGAGGCCCAGTGGATCAAGCAGGTCATTCCCAAGGGAAAGCACATGAAGAGTGCCCACATCGGCGAGGCGATGACCTCCTGCGAGAAGTTGGTGGTTGCGCCATGTCTCAAGACACACCAATTTGCACGTTTCACTGGAACCATGAAGCTCTTCGTGGGGGTAATCAAAGGTTCAGATCGACTCAAGATGCATGCGCGAAGACTTGAAGAAAAGATTGCTGACCTCGCTTCGTACTTCCGACCTGACCTGATTGTCATGGATGCTAGAAAGGTCTTCGTCACTGGAGGCCCAGCAAATGGGCAATTGGAATCTCCGGGATACATTCTGGCTGGGACTGACATGGTCGCAGTAGACGTTGAGGGTGTCAGAATACTTCAGAGCTATGAAGCGAAGAATCGACTTGACCTGCCTGTTTGGGAGATTCCCCAAATCAAACACGCCGTAGAGATAGGTCTGGGGGCAAGCAGCGACACCGATATCTCCGTCATTCACAACTGATGCTTGGAAGAGCGTTCTGTGCCTCTCAGCCATTTTCTCAAGCTGGGGATGTATTGTGACTATGCTATTTAACCTCGGAGAGATTTGGACCTCCTCCAGCCACAAAAATGCAGACAAACAGCAAGAAGAAGCCAATCCAGCGTTCCCTCCTAGTCACACGTGTATCAACTTCTCAAGACCATACATGGGCCTGAACTCATATGACTAGTCGCAATTATCAACCAAGAAAGCCCAGTGCCATGCCCCTTCTCAGAAGGGTAGCTAACAACTCTGTAGCTGAATCCTGCGGGATGCGTTGCAGAGGTCCAGGGTTTCTGCCAAGCGGGCCTTGGTAAGATTCCAGCACTTGAGTGACTTTACTAGTCACTCAAGCCTCTCATATTTCCATTAGACAGAACATCTGGGGCTAGAATCTCTCCCAATTGGTTCGAACGGTAACGAGCAGCAGAGAAGACTGTTCTAGGATGTGGAGAACTACGTACATATTCTCCTGCAAAAGTAACAGCTTGCCATTAGAACTACGATGAACAAGAGGATTATCAACAATAGTCCTATTGTGCCAACGAGACCCTGCAGTGTTTACCACCTTCTAAGCCGAATCACGAAGGCCTCTATAAGTAATACGCCGCAGGCCGTCCTTCATGGCAGTTCTCAGACTATGGCGGTTCAAACTCGACTGCCACAGATTCGATACTTGAACCTCTGACATCCGGATTCAATGTGCCCAAATCATACTTGGCTGACTTGACCACATGGTGAATTTCTCCAGGGTCAAACCCCATTATTCTCGCCATAGTGGCATCAACAGATACTGGCCCGTGCCCCAGTATGAAGGCATCAAGCCGCCTAGTTCTAGGCCCGTTCCATCCCTCAATCCCAACTCTTGCGTCAACTATTGAAAGGTCTGGTCTGGTTAGGCGAGCTAGGTCAACAATTACATCATCAATCCGCGAATGGTAGAATGATTGGTCTTTTCTTGGAAGGACACCGAATAGGTTCTTGAGAACTCCAGTGATGAAGGTCAAGTAGTGTGTCTTTGCTGCAGCTACTGAGATGAAGTATCCGGGTTTCACAATCAGATCCGGTAGGTCCGGGTCTTTGAAGTAGTCCCCCTCAAAGGTTACTGAGTCAAGCTTGGATTGACTCAAGTTGACCAGGGATACATCGAATCCTGCTTTCTGAATCTTGCTCGCGAGGCGCACATAGCCAAACTTCTCGAATGCGTTTCCGGCGGTCTTGCTCTGACTATCTGACTCTACTATTCTAATCGATAGATTACTGTTCTCTCTGAGAACTAGGTCTACCAACGCTTCAACCACTTCCACTCTCGTCACAGAGTACCCGGTATTGTCTGATATTGTGCATATATTGGGTTTCAGCAACACCGGTGATCTAAGCTCTCCGAAACCGCCTATCAGCTCTAAACCCCGCTCAAGTGCCTCTCCAATGTCCTGCTTGTATTTCACAAGTGCAACTGAATCCACGAACGTATCCCTCAAAGTCCATCAAATGGACAACTCACCTTAAAACTCTGGCATGGTTCATTGGAACAATAGATGGATTCAAGCCTTGACAGCTATAGTACATCCTTCTCCCAATGGGAGTATTGTGCTCTCTACTTTGCTCTCAACCAGCATTCTGTTGAACTTATCAATGCCCGCAAATGACTCATTCCACTCTTCTTCAGATCTTGTGACTGGCCAGAGCGTATCGTCAACAAGCAGAAGTCCTCCCTTCTTCAGTATCCTAAGACAGTCATTCAACATCAGAGGATACCCGCGTTTGGTGGAGTCTTGGAAGACTACATCATAGCTCTCTGATGCGATGCCCGGCAGTATCTCATATGCGTCACCAATTACAATCTCAATGTTGTCCGCTACACCCTCTCTCTCGAAGTTCTTCCTTGCCACCTCAGCAACCTTCGGATCCATCTCTAGAGTTGTGACCGTCCCTCCAAATTCCTTGACAGCCAGTGCCATTGACGTAGTGGAGAAACCAATATTCATGCCTATCTCTAGAATCTTCTTGGGCCTAGTGATTTTGAGAAGAAGCCTGAACAGTCTGGCTATCTCGTCTTCGATAATCGGCCCTTGCAGCCCGGCTTTCTCAACATACTCCTTGGCACTGGGCTTGTCCTTGTCCTGATAGATTTCCGCGATATAGTTTGTAGCCTTTTCCAAGTCAATTTCGTACATAATCTGAAGGATGGCCACTGGGGGCTATCATCTTTGCGGATTGTACACTGAACAGAATCGCCAGCCTTGTGAGGCTTTAAGTAGACTGTCCGACTTAGATGCGTTGGAGTGGAAATGTGTAAGTCCGGTGTCCGCACCCCGTATGGTATCCGTTATGGTCCAAATCTACTAGGCGTGACCATAGTTGTCCTTCTCTTCTCCGTCGTCGCACTTCTTGTCATGTATCAACTACTTCCGGAATCTTACGGTGCTGTCCGGTCCACATTGATTCCTATTGCTCTTGCACTGCTCGTAGTCATTCTGATTCTCTACAACAGACATGATGGACATGCTTTCGGTTTCGCGCTCTAGCAGCTACCGACGAGAGAGAAGCTCCCCAGATTCTACTTCGTCTTCTGGTCGACCTTCTTCAGTTCCACTATGGGGGCGAATCTGAATCGAACTTCGGGCATATAGTGTCGTACTATCTTAACCAGATGCTCAGGATTGTCAGTTTCCACCAGCTGGAACCCTTCGGGACCGTCAACCATTGAGTAGTTCTTTGATATGAACTTGGCATGCTTCTCAGGGTTCTTCTTCACTTCATCCCGGTACTGCTTGAGTTTGTCCATCACTGTGTTGTGGTCAGCGGAATCATATTCCCAGAACATTATGTACTCCATTGTCCAGTCTCCCATGAATTCAATAACAGATTGTGTTCTTAGGATAAGAGAGTTGTGTACCGACTCATCTATGAAGAACGACCTGAGAAGGAAGTGGCCATGTTCCCTGGGCACGTTTCTTGCTGGCTTCGAAATCTAATTATTGGCCGGCATAGGGCCCTCTGGCTGGTTGGCGGTTCAGAAATGAGCGGTTAGATTAGCCGCTCGGCAGCTACATCTACAACCTCATATAACGAAAAGAGGAAGCTCATGTCATGGAAAGTCGTAGCACTCTCGTACGTCTGTTCTTCGTCACTGGAATAATACTGTTTCTTGTTGTGTCGGCTCAGATTGGTCCAAGTGCCGCTACAGTTCAATGGTCTGACGATTTTGCAGACGGAAACTATGATGGATGGAATGTTGTTAGTGCCGAGTGGTCGGCCGCTGACAATCTGCTAGAGGTTGTGGATGGCACTCCGGTTGGCTGTGATTTGTGTGTAATCCCCGGAATAATCTACCACGAGAGCACAGTGACATCCGGAACATGGAGCTTTGACATTGAATATGACCTCAATTCCACCGAAGAAGCAGCCGTTCCAAAGTTCTTCTTCATGAGCTCGGATCCCGAGAACTGGAATGGCTATTGTGTTGAGATACAGCCTGTAGTATCAGGAGAGTCGACGCTTGCAGCCTTCAGACTCCTGAGAGGAACCACCACCCCAGGGGTAGTGGGTACGGACTACACCATTCTTGGCTCATTTGACGTCGATGAGGGGGATACAGGTAACAAGCACATCGATGTGACACGGGCTGCGTCTGGCCAAATCACTGTCTATATAGATGGCGTTCAGGCAATCCAAGCCACAGATACGGTAATCGATGCAGAGTCCTGTGAGTTCTTCGTTGTGTTCTCAAACAACGAGTGGACCATAGACAATGTGGTTGTGGACGATGCAATCACTGTTGGCCAGATTCCACTTGAACTGATTGCAGTGGGCGGAGGAGCAGCAGCCATCATCATTGTTGTGGGCGTTGTTCTCAAAATCAAGAGGGGATAGGCCCTCACCCATGTAGATGCTGTGTGTTTCTCACTTGAGAGGCACATAAGCACTGCTCTTTGTAGCACCTATGCCTGGGCTACCATGCCTGACCTGCTTGTTGGTGACCGAGAATTCTCCTAATACGTGTCCAATCATCTGAGGGAGTATCTTCACTCTCACGAATTCTTTGCCGTTGTGCACGCCAATTGTGAGGTCGACCATCTCAGGAAGGATGACCATATCGCGGCAGTGGGTCTTCACAATAACGTCCTTGCCCTTCCTCGCCTGTTTCCTTGCCGCTCTGAGCTTCATTAGAAGCTTCTTCTGTCTTGGTGGAAGGCCTCGTTTGAGAGTCCTTCTCCGGCGTGTGGGGAGTAGCTCGATGAGCGAGTCCATGTTCATCTGAGCAAGGTCCGTAAGCTTGTGACCGCGATACATAGGTTCGCCTTTACTCGACATTAGATCACCAAGGATGGTATACGGAGTGGTAACCACTCAGAATGGGGCTCTGTCCAGGTGGAGTGAATTTAAGGTTATCCATCTGGATTCTCCTCTTCCCATGGTGCGTTGACCACGTTGCCCTCTTCGTCCATGTATCCGGCATTCCTCATGGCATCTGGGACCCAATTCAGTGCCCCCTCAATACCAGGGTCTCTCACGAGTGCAAGTCTTGCGAGCTCTACCGCCTTCTCCCAATTTTCTAGTTCATAGTTAATCTCAGCCATGTGAAGAATTGCCAAAGGAAGCCTATCCTCAATCTCTAGGGCGGCCTTGAAGGACTCAAGTGCCTCTGCCATGAGGCCAAGGCTGCGCTGACACACCCCCTTGTTGAATATGGCAACAGGGTCCCGTGGGTTGAGTTCCGCGGCCTTCTCAAGGAGCGCAAGTGCCTCCTGCGTCATCGGTGAATCTAGAGTTGGTTCCTTCTGAACTTGAACCAAAGCTACAGCCAGTGACACCATTGCATTTG
>JBHLOD010000065.1:5759-6949 GCA_048940825.1 Promethearchaeota archaeon
GTGTTTGCTGGAACTTCTGTATCTCCTGCCCGTACCGCACTTGATAGTGATTCGAGGGTCCGTAGAAGATGTTTCAGTGGTTCTATCTTCCCGGAGCGGAACGGGTTTCTGAATCTAGTGACCAACGCTGCCAGCAACAGTCCAATTACAGCTGAGATTCCGATTGCTGCAGGAATGTGCACCCAGAAGTAGTAAGCTGTGCCTTGTTCAGCCGCAGAGAAGCCAACCACCAATTCATAGACTAGAAGAGCACCAAGTGAGTAGTCGATGATCGTGAACAGACTCCATCTAATTGACAGAGTCCGCAACAATGAGTCACGTTCCTTCAGGTGACCCGTCGAGGTTTCATTATCTTGCGGATAGATGATTGGAAGTCGCCACGCCCTAGCCAAAGCTCTACTACTCTGTTTGGTGCTGTAGTAGATCAGAATGAGCAGTATGAAGAATAGGAGAAGTCGTACGTTTGTGAGCATCTGGTTGTCGGAAGACTGCAACAAGCATATCCCCAAGGCAGACAAAGCCTGTGGAATATCAATTTGGTGCTCTACGCCGTAATCTTGAGAGACTCAAGAGTGCATCGGAGGGCTCCCTCAAAGATTGCTCAATCCGAATGGCTTTAAACCGAATATATTCGCGACTCTTGTTATGTCGCTAGCCATAGATGAAGCCCCGATTGAGATTCCCGAGCAAAAGAAGCGCGTGAAATACTGGCAGGTCGACGCTCTGAAAGCATTTGCAATTGCACTTGTCGTTATGGATCACAGCCTAACCTGGGAACTGAAGAGTGCCATAGGAGGCGTGTTCTGGGAGAGGACCGCCATACCAATCTTCATGGTTGTGATGGGCTTCAACATGGGGCTCTCCTTCAAGAACAGAGGTGCTACCACCTTGAGGGAGCTGTACTCTTGGAAGTATTTCAAGTCCAAGATTGAACGCTATGTGTTTCCATTCCTCCTTCTGTACTTAGGTTCAATTCTTCTTGGCGTTTACTTTAATGCCATAACTTTCAACGAGTATTCATTGATAGGGTGGCTGCCTTTCTGGGGCCCCGGCAACTGGTTTATTCCTGTACTCTTCGGTTCGATTCTCGTCCTCCCGTTAATCTACAGGGGCTATCTTTCGTATCCGAAACTCACAGTCTTCCTCTGCTTCATGAGCGAGATTCTTCTCCAGTTGTTCATGTTCTACAA
>JBHLOD010000066.1:0-6908 GCA_048940825.1 Promethearchaeota archaeon
CGACCTCGTGAATGCCGACAGACAGATGGCTCAGATCGTATATGATTTCTGTCTGGGTCCATGTGACTGTTGTTTGTATATCGCCGTTCAAGGAAATGCGATACTCCAGAGGGAATCGATCGGATGTTCTCCATACGATTTGCGTATCGGCACCCTCGGCCATCAGAACCTGATCTGTGTGGTTGATGACAGGGGTGTCAACGTCGAGGAGCCGATGAGGATCATGGTCCTGCGCACCTGCAGGTCCGGATAGGTTGTACGGGCCAGGAGGCGTATAATCCGACCAGGAGTTGCCTGACCAGGTATTGTTGCTTCCTCTGTCTATCGAGTTGGTCCAAGGTTGTGATACCCTAGAGTTCCAACCGACGAGGTTGGATACAATCGTGTTGTTCGGAGAGTCAGCAGATATGTCCACTCCCGTCCCTCTATTTCCGTAGATTGTGTTGTCATAACATGAGCAATTTCGGGCTGTCTGAAGGACTATTCCGACGGAGCATGCGTAGATTGTGGTTTCAGAAATGTTGCAGAAACGACTGTCCAATATATAGATAGCAGAGCCGACATCGTAGATGGTGTTTCCTGATAGTTGGACCCCCTCAGAATCCTCACAGTAGACTGCATACTCTGTACCAACCATGACACAGTTCTCCACTCTGCCGTCACTAACATTCGTCAACCTCAAGCATGTGCCTGCCCAGGCGCGGAGGAAACAATCCCGAATCAAGAAGGACGCGGAAACGTCCGCTATCCTGATACAAGGGCTCTCTGCTGAGATATTGAGTCCTTGAATAAGATACGGATTGTCCGGGGACCCATCACCCGGCAGTCCTAGATTCGCCATTTCACTGTCGCTGTCAACCAGTAAAGGGGGGTCGGAACCAGTCTGTGCGGGCGTGAATCGGACCTTGGAGTATCGGATTTGTGTGGTTGAATGGGCAGGTTCCATGAATGATAGTATCACTGATTCAACGGTGGGCAGGAGCAATAGCACTGCAATGACAAGGGCAATCTGGACCCTTCTCAATACACTCTGATGCCTTCTCAAGACAGACCCACCACACCTGAATGGATAACACGCATAGAAAACAGTTTCCTCCACCGCCGAATTTCTCTGCAACTCATCTAGGAGGCATCACAACTATCTGAACACTCGTGAGCGGGTCGCCTGTTTCAGAGTCTGTGGCCTCAAATGTATCAAAAGCCATCTCGTATTCGAATCTCTGCTCTCGTTTCTTCAGTTCATGTGCCACACGAACTGAGAGACCTACCCCTTTGAATCCGTAGCCCCTTATTGCCACCATTCTACGGTCACTCTTCACCAGGTCTCTAACCGTTGCAGCAATCTTCGAGATGTTGATTTTGCCTGCTCTGTGGGATATCTCCAACAGCACGTACTCGCTGGTCGGAAAGACTGCAACATCGTCCTCCAGATCTACTGATATCCTTTCATCCCGGAGTCTGAGCTGGTCGGGAATTCGGTCGTGAAGCGCCATTGTAGACGTACTAACCAATGGTGTCTAATCAATCTGATGAAATCGTGTGGACATAACCCAATGCTCATATGCGGAGTCCACTTGGTATGAACCATACGACCTCTCGAGAGAGGAGTTAGTCAAGAATGGATAGAAACAGGGCGCTCGCTGCTGCAATTGTCATAGTTGTAGTTTCTTCGGGAATAATCGTGGCAGCTTGGACCTCGATGAATAGACCCGATGTGAGAATCGGCTATCTTGAGAAGGACCTCCATCAACTTGCATTCCGTGTGGCTCTTGTCAATGGATGGTTTGCGGAGGAGGGGATATCAGTGGAGCTGAAGTCCTATGGCAATGGAGCTTTGGAAATGGATGCCTTCTTGGGAGATGAGATAGACATGGGCTACCTTGGCGCCGCCCCAGCTCTAACGAAGCGAATCAACCAAGACATAATGATTACCATCCTAGCGGCTGCCAATCTTGAGGGATCCGCAATCATGGTTAGGAAAGCTGACTTTGACAGTGGTTCTATAACTCACGTCGCCAATCTCACGGGCAAGTCTGTATTCATCCCAGGACCCTCAACGGTTCAGGCATTTCTCTTGCGGCTTGCTCTTAATCAATCAGGACTCAGCTCTTCAGCGGTTACGACCCTGTCCACCTCTCCTGCTAATATGGCCGATTCACTTTCAGAGGCAGAACCTGCGTTTGTCGCCTGGGAACCCTTCAATGCGAGGGCTGAATATGATGATCTAGCAGTCCCTCTTGTCCTTTCAGGAGAGATTTGGCCCCGACATCCCTGCTGCGTTGTCGCATCATCAAATTCCTTCTTGGCCTCCAATGCTGATGTAGTCCAGACTGTCATCGATATTCATGTTCGTGCCGAGGAATGGATTGTTTCCAACCCCACAGCCGCAATCCAAATCGCTTCGGAGTGGCTCGAGATGGAAGATGCTGTATCTGCGGTTGAAACCGCTTTCAACCGGATCATCTACGACTACAATGTGAATCGCACTGGGATTGAGATGTACCTCTCATACCTGATAGACCAGGATATTCTCCTTCCTCACAAGATTCCCGTTGACATTGATGCATTCCTAGACAGCTTCATCAACACAACATTCGTCGAGGGCACATAGATTCTTGAAAGCGACAGAAACAAAAGAGAAATCCGAATTCCAATTCCCTTGACGATGTCATCGCCTGAGCAGACTACACAGAATTCTGCTGTTGAGAAGACACGTGGTCGTGAAATGCCATGGTTTCTTGAGTCCAATGTTATCCGTTGGACATTGGCCGGCCTTATTCTGATTCTACTCTGGATTGTTGTTGCGTTCTTCTCAAGAAGTACTATTATTGAGGTGATAGAGGCCTTCATCATACTCTCAACTGAAGGCGACAGTGGTGGGTTCGTTCTGGCAGATCACGCCGCTCAGAGCCTATTCATTGTCACTGTTGGTTTCTGTGTCGCGGTAATAACTGCAGTCCCGCTAGGTATTGCCGTCGGACGCTACAGCATTGCTGACTCTGTTCTTGGGCCTGTTGTGGAGGCCACACGTCCTATCCCTCCGATAGCATGGATTCCTCTCTCTCTTCTGATATTCTCCAGTCTTCTTTCTGCACAGGTCTTCATAATTTGGATCGGCGCCTTCTTTCCAATCCTAATCAATACGACTACGGGAGTCAAGCGTACAGAGCCTGTGCACATCGATGTTGCGAAGACTTTCGGTGCCTCTGAATCACGAATCTTGACTTCTGTTGTTATCCCCTCAGCGGCCCCCGAGATGTTTGCCGGAATGCGGATCGGTTTTGGCATTGGTTGGATGTGCTTAGTGGCAGCGGAGATGATCGGTAGCAACAAGGGTCTCGGATACCTCATCTGGACAATGCAACAGGTTGGATGGACGGGGGCTGTAATCGCAAGTATGCTAGTGATTGGTCTAATTGGTTTCTTGGTGAGCTACTTGCTTCTGATGGTCGAAAGAAGACTTCTTAGGTGGAGACAGGGGGTCGCTGTCTAGTCTGACGACTCATCGCTTTCTCCTGCTCAACTCTAAGAACATCAAGGATCTTTGCGCGATACTCAAGACACTCCGGGGACGTTCTGTTCCGTGGTTGGGCCAAATCTATCCCATACTCAGCAATTATAGATGATGGGATGTTGCTCATTACGAGGATTCTGTCTGAAAGAAAGACGGCCTCATCTACGTTGTGCGAAACAAACAGGACAGTTGAGCCTGTTTCCTCACTGATTCGCAAGAATTCGGTCTGTAGGTAGTTCCTTGTCTGCGCATCGAGATTGGATAGCGCTTCATCAGCAACAAGGATGTCTGGTTTGGTGATGAGACTCCGAGCCATTTCGGTCTTCCTCGCCTGCCCTCCAGAAATCTCATGTGGCAGGTTGTCTTCTAGGCCGCTCATTCCTACAAGAGAGATAATCTCATCCGAAAGGGTTCTCTTGTTCTCCTTGGGCATTCCAGTCAGTTCGAGACCATATTCGATGTTCTGTCTCACCGTTCTCCATGGAAACAATGACTCTTGTTGGAAGATGAAACCTACTCTATTATGGCCTGGTCCCACAGGCACACCGTCAATCAGCACCTGCCCTTCATCTGGTTCTAGAAGTCCTGCTATCACTTTCAGCAGAGTCGTCTTGCCGCAACCTGAGGGTCCGACGACGCTTAGGAACTCGCCATCCTTGACATCGAAAGTGATCCCGTCCAGTACCTTCGTTTCTCCGTCATCGTCGTTGCGGTACGATTTGACTATCTGTCTGACAGAGAGTTCGGGCATAGGGATCACCTTGAGAATAGGCCGCCAGCTGTCGTTAAATACTGTACCATTGCGCGAAGCGATGTCTGTGGTTGGCACTTGTGCTAACAAAGTACAAAAAGGCCACTCACACTCAATGAATCATTAGATGAACCACCATTTGCCAAGCGCTGCAGCGCTTGGATGGCAGATGTTCATGTCGTGCGGATGGTAGTCCAATTTGACCACGCCTAAGACTCTCTTTGAAATAGAGGATGACAAGAGTACCACAGCTATTGCTGTGGGTGACGTGACAGGCTCCGGTACTTCGGAGCTGTGTACAGGAGACAGGGATGGTGTACTTAGACTATACGACGCCAACACCCCTCAGATTGAGTTCCTCGCACAGCGTGATCTTGAAGGCAGTATTCTCTCAGTGAATATCGCGGACGCTAACAACGATGGCGTAATGGAGATTGTTGTAGGTCGCAGCTTGGCTCCCGGAGAGGTTCCAGGTGAATCAGGCACGCTCCAGGTCTACAGGTTTGCTCCTAGTGGTCAACTGGAGATGCTCGCTGAGTTTCCTGTTGATCGGTTTATCACCACTGTCATGGTCACTGATGTGACTGGCGACCACAAGAATGAGATTCTAGTGGGCGGGAGCGATTCCACGCTTCGAGTCTTTCAAATGGACGCAGAGGACAGACTCTCTGAGTACGCACGGCACCAAATGCAAGATATGCCAATTACAATCGGGGTATGTGATGTAGTTGGGGACGAGATTGATGAGATTGTCACAGGGAACTTGGATGGGACGCTTCGCATCTTCAAGGTCAGGGACCAGACAGTCAAGCAAATCGAGATGCTAGACCTGCCTTCCCCTATAATCTCTGTAGAGGCTGGAGACATTCTGGGCGACCGTAAGATGGAACTTGGTGTCGTCACCCGAGATGGCTCACTTCGAGTCTATCGTAACGAGGAAAGCAAACTTGACTTGTTCGCCAAACTGGAAGGTGTGAACGCGCTCTCGATATCCATGGAAGAAATCAACGCTGATCATATGGATGAGGTGATTGTTGCTACCTCGGACTATAAGGTCAAGTTCTACAGTCTGCAAATGGCAGAGCTGCAAGAGATAGCATCTGTGAACATAGGCGAGAAGATACTCGCGCTCAGCGTCGGTGACGCGGGCGGCGACAACAGGAAAGAGATTCTCGTTGGAATAGCAAACGGTCCACTGAGAGTGATTCAAGGTCTATATCAGTTGATTCCCAGCTTCGAAGTAAGCCCGCAGGCCAAGACAGGAATCAACCTCATCGGCCGAGTGACGCTGTCAAACATCAGTGATGAACCCGTTTCGGGAGTCACTGGCAAGATATACCATTTCCCAAAGGACCACCTTGAAGTAGCCAATCCACAACTTCGCTTTGATCTCGCCCCCGGAGAAACCAAGTGTGTTGAGGTCGAGCTCATGCCAACTGGTGAGGGGACTGTCATCGTGAGGCCGATTGTTCTGATGTGGACGGATGCTACGGGACATGTTAAGCAGGTTACGACTCCAGAAACTGCAATCCTTATTGAGAAAGGTGTGGCCGTGGCAGCTCCAGCAGCCATGCCATCTGTGACCTTTCAGCCTGAACCAGAGTCGGTCGTCATTGCCCGAGAACTTGTTCCTGAGGAGGCAACTGCTGAAACGGGCTTCAGTTCAGTTGATCGTGACAAAGCCGCTGAAATTCTCAAAATGACCACTCCAGATGAAGCGGCAACAGAATCCCTCAGAGAGGCTGAACAACTCCTCGACCAATTGTTTGGGATGGAGGATGCAGGCACTCCAGATATTGCGGCATTCGATGATGTCGCGGGAATGATGGAGGAACCTGCACCAGCTGAGCCAGTAGTGACTATCGAAGAAACTCCTGATGAAAGCGCTCTTGTCACTGAGATGCGCGCAAGGTCGCTCAAACCACCTCGGCCCGGCGCCCCTGCTGATAGCTACACGTATCTCTTCAAGACCATGGTGACAGGCGAGGGTGCTGTAGGAAAGACTACACTCGTGAATCGGTATGTCACGGGAGTTTTCGAGCGTGACTACAAGACCACGATTGGGTCTCAGTTTGCCGTCAAGCTCACTCACATCTCACCTCCTGAACCGGAATACTCCGTCGGCATCAAATTACAGTGCTGGGACGTAGCAGGCCAGGCTAGATTCAAGGCTGTCAGAAAGATGTACTATAGCGGTGCAGCCGGCATTATCTTGGTGTATGACGTGACACGAAGGCGTTCGTTCACAGAACTGTCAAAGTGGGTTGCAGAAGCTGATGAGTCGATAGGTATGAGGGTTCCCATGGTCGTAGTCGGGAACAAGATTGACCTACCGGACAGGGCCGTTCCTTCCAGCGAGGCCAAGAAATGGGCTGAAGATCAGGGTTTCCTGTATATGGAGTCTTCTGCAAAGACTGGTGATGGAGTTGCTGACATGTTCACAGTCTTGGCAGAGTTGATGTGGCGAGATGCAAGGAAGGCCACTGAGGCAAAGAGGGCACGGTAGACGACCTAAACGTCCTTGCTTTTCACTAGCTTAGAAACGGATTCCAGGCCTGCATCAAAGGCCGCAATGTTGGTCTTTGCGGGATTCAATGTTTCGCCCACTAGCCCTCTCAGTTCGTTTGGATCAAGTGGTGTTTT